>JAFLVL010000030.1 GCA_022508325.1 Clostridiales bacterium
TGTAAAAAAGTCTGTATCGTATCAGGCGCATCAACTCCGCAAGAGTTGATTAAGGGGGTTTTGAAAAGAATGGTTGAAAATGCAAAAGACACCGTTGTTGTAGAAACGGTAGAGTCCAACACTGTAGAAGAAAAGGTCATGGACAAAGACGAAGCTATGCTTGCTAAGGCTGTTTCCGAAATGAAGGAAGGTCATCGTTACAAGCTCGGACAAAAAGTTAAATGCCGCGTAGTACTTGTAAGTGACGACGGCGTATACGTGAGAATTCCCAGCTCCAAAAAGGAAGGGTTTATTCCCAACGAAGAACTGAGCGCTGACGGTGAATATCAAGCAGTAAAGGCAACGCTTAATTCCGATTCTACAATAGAATGCGCGGTTATATCCGTTGACAAGGGAATCACCCTGTCTAAGAAAATCATCGACGAAAGATATAAGGACGACGCTTTGGTTGAGGGTATCAAGCAAGGTAAGGAATTCAGCGTCATGATGACTCGCGTAGGCAAGGAGTGCCTGACGGGTAAACTTGGTAGCTATACGGTAATCGTGCACGCATCGCAAATTCGTATCGGTTATGTTAAGAATTTGCAGGAATACGTTGGCAAGACGTTGCGTTTGGTTGTCAGTGGCGAAGACAAGGTCGACGACCACAAGCGCGTAATCTTTGCAAGTCAGAAGGCAATTTTGCTTGCTGAGCGCAAGGCTAAGGAAGATGAATTTTGGAATAACATTGCTCTTGGCGAGATTGTTGAGGGTAAGGTGTTGAGATTTGCTTCTTTCGGAGCTTTCGTAGACGTGAACGGCTTTGACTGCCTTGCTCATACCTCCGACATTGCTTGGGAACGTATTGCAAACCCTGCAGAAGTATTGGAAATCGGACAAACCTACAACTTCGTAGTTTTGGCGCTTGACAGAGACAGAAATAGAGTATCTTTGGGTTACAAACAACTTCAACCCGAGCCTTGGCAAGTTGCCGCGGAGAAATTCCACGTTGGTTCTAAGGTTGTGGGCAGAGTTGCTCGCATTATGCCGTTTGGCGCATTCGTAGAGTTGGACAAGAACATCGACGGCTTGCTTCACGTTTCCAACGTATCTTGGGAGTGGCTTGACGACATCAATAAGGCTTTGAAGATTGGCGACGAGATAGAAGTAGAAATTATGGAATTCGATAGCGAGAACAAGCGTATCACCCTTTCCAGAAAGAATCTGCTTCCGAGACCCGAACAAGTCTCCGACAAGCCTGACGAAGAGTAAAATAGTTTAATACCGCATTCTCCGAAAATAGATAACTCCGACTTTTTTCGTGGTTTGCGGCAAATATAAAAAAGGAGAAAAATCATGACAAAACAGGAAATCATTGCTAAGTTTGGCAGAAAAGAAGGAGACACAGGTTCTCCCGAAGTTCAAATCGCATTGCTTACCGAGCGTATCAATCACTTGACAGAGCACTTGAGAACGCACCAAAAGGATCACCATTCCAGACGCGGTCTGCTTCAAATGGTTGGACGCAGAAAGGGTCTATTGGACTACCTCAAGCAAACTGACATTGAGAAATACCGTAAAATCATTGCAGATTTGGGACTCAGAAAGTAGAACAGACAAAGGAGTTGGGGCTAAAATCTACGCCCTTTCTCCTTTTTTCTATTTTTGCAATAGTTTTGTGCGCTAAATTGTGGATAATTTTGAAAAATTGCAATTAAACCCCATTTGAGTTTAATCGTAATTTTTCGTGGAAATATGTGAAAGGAGAGAGAGAATGAGTAAACAAGAAAAATTTAGAAAAATCAAAGGAAAAATCGGAGACAGAGAATACCACATATTTGAAATGGAAATTGGCGGTAGAACTGTACAGGTAGAAGTAGGCAAATACGCCGAGCAAGCAAACGGATCGTGTATGGTGTCCTGCGGTGAAACGGTGGTTATGACCAACGTTACGCTGGCGGCTAAACCGCGTGACGGTATTGATTTCTTCCCTCTTGGTGTAGATTTTGAAGAAAAAATGTACTCTGTCGGCAAAATTCCCGGCGGTTTTAAGAAAAGAGAAGGTAGAGCAAGCGACAAAGCCATTCTGACATCGCGTCTGATAGACAGACCTATTCGTCCGCTGTTCCCCAAGGGATTTTTGAACGACGTGTCGGTAGTTGCTACGGCAATGTCGGTAGAACCTGATATTCAACCCGAAGTTTACGCTATGATGGGTAGCTCGATTGCTCTTGCAATATCCGATATACCCTTTGCAGGACCTACCGGCAGCGTAGTAGTCGGTTACGTCGATGGCGAGTATATCATCAACCCTGACGCGGCTCAAAGAGAGCGTAGCAAGCTGCAATTGAACCTAGCAGGAACCAAGGACGCTATCATGATGGTAGAGGCCGGCGCAAACGAGATTTCCGAAAAAGAAATGCTCGACGCAATCCTGTTCGGTCACGAAGCTATTAAAGAACAATGCGAGTTTATTGAGTTCATCGTTAAAGCAGTTGGTAAGAAAAAGGCAGATATCGAGCTTCATTTAGTACCGGAAGCGCACGAAGCTATCGTCCGTCCATATGCGGACAAGCTGCTCGATAAGGCTTTGAAGACTTTCGACAGATACGAGCGTCAAGCAAACCAAGACGCAGTAGAAAAGGCTGTTACAGAGCACTTTGCGCAAACTAACCCCGAAGTTGTAGATTCCATTGGTAACATTTTGTACAAAATGACCAAAGAAAAAATTCGCGCAAGAATCTTGAACGATGGAATTCGTCCCGACGGCAGAAAACTGACGGAAATTCGTCCTATTTGGTGCGAAGCGGGAATTTTGCCCAGAGTTCACGGAAGCGGTGTCTTTACGCGCGGTATGACACAGGTTATCACGACGGCAACGCTCGGAACGATTTCCGAGGTTCAAAAGCTTGAAAACCTTGACGACACCGACACCTACAAGAGATACATGCATCAATACAACATGCCCGGTTATTCCACAGGCGAAGCTAAGCCCTTGCGTAGCCCCGGCAGACGTGAAATCGGTCACGGCGCGCTTGCTGAACGCGCTTTGGAACCCGTTATCCCGAGTGAGGCAGATTTCCCCTACGCTATCCGTACCGTATCTGAGGTTGTCAGCAGTAACGGAAGTACGTCACAGGCAAGTATTTGCGGCTCAACGTTGGCATTGATGGATGCAGGCGTACCCATCAAAGCACCTGTTGCAGGTATCGCAATGGGACTTATGAAGTCGGAAGACGGCAAGAAGGTCGCGATTTTGTCTGATATTCAAGGTCTCGAGGACTTCCTTGGCGACATGGACTTCAAGGTTGCAGGTACAACTCAAGGTATCACAGCCATTCAAATGGATATAAAGATTAAGGGCATTGACGAGAATATTTTGCGTACTGCTCTTGAACAAGCCCGCCAAGGCAGACTGTTCATTCTCGAACAAATGCTGAAGGTTCTTCCCGAACCCAGAGCTGATTTGTCAAAATACGCTCCGAAGATTATTTCCTTCACAATCGACCCCGACAAGATTCGCGAGGTTATCGGTAGCGGTGGAAAGACTATCAACAAAATTATCGACGAAACAGGTGTTAAAATCGATATCACCGACGACGGCACGGTATTTATCGCAACGCCCGACCAAGAAATGTCCGAAAAGGCTAAGAGAATGGTGCTTGCCATTGCAAAGGATCCCGAGGTTGGCGAAGAGTTTACGGGCAAAGTCGTTCGTATCCTTGATTTCGGCGCATTCGTTGAGCTTGCTCCCGGCAAAGACGGCATGATTCACATTTCAAAACTCGCCAAGGAGCGTGTTGAGAAGGTGACAGACGTCGTTAACATTGACGATACAGTAGTCGTTAAGGTCATCAAGATTGACGACAAGGGCAGAATCGACCTCAAACTGATTAAAAAACTATAGGCTCGGGCATTCCGCTTGTTTTGTAGCGGAACACCCTCACCTTGTGTGGAAGTTACTCTAAGTTATTCGAGAATATTTTGCAAGTCTAACACCCTTTTGCAACAAGCAAATAGGGTGTTTGGCTTAAAACCTGTAATTTAGGGTAATTTCCGCAATTCATCTAATATAATATGTTAGGTGAATTGTATGGAAAGAAAAGTATTTACGCATGTTGTAGCAAATGTAGTGTTGGCAGTGTTGGTGGTGGCGATAGCTTCTATCGGATTTTTTGGAGCGACTGCAAACGTTTTCAATAGTAACGATTCGCCAATTTATCGCGGAACTGGCGACAAGCAAGTGTCGCTTATGATCAACGTTTATTGGGGAACAGAATATCTTGACGACATGTTGGCAATATTTGACAAGTACGGTGTTTCAACGACCTTCTTTGTTGGAGGCAGTTGGGTAGCGCAGTATCCCGATATGCTCAAAAAGATCTATTCTTATGGGCACGAGATTGGGAATCACGGCTATAACCATAAGGACCAAGGCAGTCTAAGCTACGATGCCAACGTCAAAGAAATTACAACGTGTGGCAAGCTTGTGTTTGAATACATAGGCATAAATATGACACTTTTTGCGCCCCCAAGTGGCGATTTTAATAACGATACACTTGCGGCGGCGCGAGATAACGGCTACAAAACTATCATGTGGTCGCGCGATACGATTGACTGGCGAGACAAGGACAAAGACACAGTTTTTTCAAGGGCTACCAAGGACACAAGTAGCGGTGAGTTGATTCTTATGCACCCGACCAAGCACACACGCGACGCATTGGAAGAAATCGTCAGGTACTATTTGGATAAAGGCTTTTCGATAGTGCCTGTCAGTACGAATTTAGGAGCATTATGGACTTCTTCAAACAATACCCAAGCGGATTGAGGCTTGTGGCGAAACAACAGAGCAATTCATATACCGTTTCGATGGGAATATTCGTCGACGTAGGTTGCGTCAAGGAGACTGCTGAAACTAACGGCTATTCCCATTTTATCGAACACCTTGTATTTAAGGGAACGGAGAGACGTAGCTGTCTGCAAATATCCGAGGAAATCGACGACATAGGCGCAAATATCAACGCCTATACCTCTAAGGACAGTACATGCTTTTATACCAAGAGCGCGTCGGATGACCTCGAAAAGTGCATGGACGTACTGTCGGACATGTATTTTAACGCGACAATACCCGAAGACGAGCTGGAGCGCGAAAAGGGCGTAGTAATAGAGGAAATCAAAATGTGTGAGGATACGCCAGACGACGTAAGCCAAGATTTAATCTCGCGTGCTTTGTTTTACGGTCAGTCACTAGGTCAAACTATTCTAGGACCTATTAAAAATATAGAATACTCTGACAGACATAGTATTCTAAATTTCAAGAAAAAGCACTATATTCCCGCTTCTACGGTGATTGCTGTGTGCGGAAAGTTTGATTTTGACGAGTTGGACAAGCTCTTTTGCAAGTATTTCGAAGAAAATTGTGACAAAAATGGGTTGCAGCCCGAAAAAGAGCCTGAGATTAATTATAAATCGAGATTCTTGCACAAGTTCAAAAAAATAGAACAGTCCCACCTGCAATTAGCGTGGGGCGGCTATTCTCTACAATCTAGCGACAGATGTGCCAATAGCATGTTGGCATCCATTTTGGGCGGCGGATTATCCAGTAGGCTCAATCAGGTCATTCGCGAGCAAAACGGCTTGGCGTATTCCGTTTATGCCTACCCGTCGTATTATTTGCGAGGTGGCACTTTTGAAATTTACGTTGGTCTAAGTCCCGAAAACAACTCCAGAGTTTGCGAACTCTTGAAAGCGGAAATAGACAAACTTTTGAAGAATGGTGTGACGGAAAAGGAATTCAGACGTGCGCAAATTCAAGCAGTCAATGCGCTCTATATGAATGCCGAGAGTAATATGACACTTATGCGTCTATATGGGCGCTCGATGCTCAAGCTTAATGAAATGTTTAACGTTGACAGGGATGTTGAGAATTATAAAGCTGTCACTATTGACAAAATCAATGATGTGGCTTCGCACATTTTTACACAACCTCATGCCTCAGCCTACGTCGGTCCGAAAATTGCCGACTATAACGAGGTGTCTAAAATTTAACACTTATTACAAAAGCGACGGTCTAGTGCCGCCGTTTTCTTGTTGCATACTGACCTAATGCCCCTCCATGGCTGTTGTAAAAAGTGAAAAATATTACTTATACTTCAATTTTCAACTGTTGATTATTTTAACTATATAATGTATAATATATCTATTGTGCGCAAGAGTGTCTTACACAAATATACCGAGATAAAGCTCGACAGGAGGTAGTGGTTTGAAATCTACTAACGTTGCGAAAGGTAAAAAAATTGCAAGTATCATAGGAATTTGCATTGCATCCATTCTTGTGATATTTGCTTTTTGCGGTAGATATACTAGCGGAGGATTTAAACAATTTGCCAACTTTTTTGTTGGTGCTTTGGGTATGTCATTTTATGGTATTATGGCTGCCCTTATCGTTGCTTGTTCCTTTACTCTTGCTGGCAAAAGCATCAAGATCCCCATCAAATACATAGTGCACTTTGCTCTAATGTTTGTTGCGCTGGTGTTGTTCGTGCACATTCTAACAACTACCTATATGCTTGCAGACAACGGTCTTCGTTATACCGATTTTAGCCAGTATATCAATTATGTTTATCATTACTACGACGACAGTTTTGGAGTGCCCACTTTCGGCGGTGCCCTTTTCGGAATGCTCGCATACGCCTTCGTTGGTATTCTCACCATCTACGGAGCGGTAATACTGGTCACGGCTGTTCTAGGCTGGACGGTCTACGTAGTTGGAGAATTTCTATACTCAAATGCTACAGGCAAACTTCGCTTGCGTGAAAAAACCGAGGACTCCGACATTATTCCCTCAGCGCATACCGAATCAACCCCCGAAGTCGTGGATGGCGAGGATGCGCAGAGACGCAGGGCTTACAATATCCTTTTCCAACCTGAGACGACGAATTACCCCGAAGAGGTAACGCAAGTCAGCGTTTCTCCGCAACAAGGTTACGCGCCTTTCGCTGTAGCAGAGCAGTCGGAGCTTGATTCCAGTGACGCCAAGCGCAAGCGCGCACAGGGTATTCTGTTCGGTCAAGAGGAGCTTGAACAGCCTACACGTGTGGAACCGCCGAAGACAAATAAAGGCTTTTTTGATGATGACAAACCCGAATCAGATTCGAAAAAAGAAGACGACGAATTTGTCGTAAGCAGTTATCGCCCGCCACAACCTGTTGTCGAGAGCGAAGAGGTAACTGATGCTTGGAAGGTTAAGGACCCGACGGACTCGGAACCTGTCGATATAGTTGACGTGACCACACCGACGTATTCCGCGCCTGCAAATCCGGAGCCTGTCGTGAATTTGGAGCCCGATCCTGATGACAGTTTCGTAGTGCCATTTGACGACCACGCTGAAGATGAGGAAGAAGAGCCTACTCCTGTAACGGCAACGACCGACGGAAAGGTTGCGGTTATCCGTGATGAAATCATCGAAGAGACGGACTATGCGCAGGAAAGAATGGACTTCGTTTCGCCCGAAGAATTGAAAAAGGACAAAGAAAAGGAAAACAACGTTCACAAATTCGTACCGTATGAGAATCCCCCTTACGAACTATTAGATGATGTGACAATTCGCGAGGATCTGGACGCAGAGGACAGACAACGCGCGGCGCAAGCCATTGTGGATAAATATGCTGTTTTCAAAATACTGATTGAGCCTTCCAATATTATTGTTGGACCGTCGGTAACAAGATACATGTTCAACGTGCTGTCGCAAAAGACGCGTATGGACGAATTCAAACAGTACGCCAACGATATCAAGGCGTGTATCGAAGCGCAAGAAGACGTAATTATTTATGCCCCTGTGCACGGCACTAATCAAATCGGCATTGACGTGGCAAACAAGGTCAAAGCGCCCGTGGTACTGCGTGCAATGCTAGAAGCGCCCGCTTTTCAGCACGCAAAAGGTAAGCTTGTATTTGCAATCGGTCAAGAAATTACCGGTAAGGTAGTAGTAGCGGATTTGTCCGAAATGCCTCACTTGCTAATCGCCGGCACAACCGGATCGGGCAAGAGCGTCGCGCTGAACTGCCTGATTGTCAGTATGATGTATAAGTACGGTCCCGAGTACGTTCGCTTCGTTATGGTAGACCCGAAGTTCGTCGAGCTTTCGCGTTACAACGGAATTCCGCACATGTTGACGAGCGAGACGATAACTACCATGGAAGACGCATTGGCTGGTATGGATTATCTTATCTCTGAGATGGACTCACGTTATCAGTTGTTCCGCGCAAAGGGTGTAGGCAATATTGGCGAATACAACAGCCGTATTAATTCCAAATCCGGACAAAAGTTGCCATATTTAGTGTTTATTGTGGACGAGTTGGCAGATCTGATGTCGACCAACAAAAAAGCGTTCGAGAGCAAGCTCGGCAGACTTGCTCAGAAGTCGAGAGCGGCAGGTATTCATATCGTTTTGGCGACGCAACGCCCCGACGTCAGTGTCATTACAGGTACAATTAAGGCAAATCTCCCTTGCCGTATGGCGTTAAAGGTCTCCTCACAGTTCGACAGTACGACAATTATAGGCAGCGGTGGCGCTGAAAAATTGCTCGGTCGCGGCGATATGCTGTTCTTGAACTCGGGCGCGTCTGGCACGGAGCGTATACAAGGCGCTTATATCACCAACGACGAGATACGCAGCCTTGTGGAATTTTTAAAGGCAAAAAACGAAGTATATTACGATCAAAAGGTTTCGGAAGAAATATTCGTTTCACGTAAGCGCGAGCAAGAGGCTGCTTTGGAGCAGGAAGCTAACAAAGACCCCGCCAACAAAGAATCTCAACTCGATCCTCTTTGCAAAAAAGCGCTTAGATTTTGGTTGGAGAAGCAGGGGGGAAGAGCGTCTATCGCATCAATTCAGCGTAACCTGGGCATAGGTTTCAATCGCGCAGGACGTATCATGGATTCATTGCAGAAGTTGAAATACGTAGAGGAGCTTTCTCCGAGTGATCCAAGCTCCAAGCCGCTACGCGTCCTTGTGACGTTGGAACAACTTGACGAGCTATTCCCTGATATGCAAGATTAACAGTATATTAAAATGAAAACAAAAGTTGGAGTAGTGTCTCTCGGTTGTGACAAAAACCGAGTTGATACCGAAGTAATGCTACATAAACTTGTCGAAGGCGGCTATGAAATAACGCCCGATGCGAAAGACGCCGACGTCATTATCGTAAATACCTGCGCTTTTTTGGAATCGTCACGCAAAGAGGCCATAGAAACGGCTCTCGAAATGGCGAGTTATAAACAACGTGGTAGCTGTCAAAAAGTAATAATTACCGGATGCCTTGGGCAAAAATTTGGCGACGAAATTTACGACGAAATGGACGAAGTGGACGCTGTTGTAGGCGCTTACGAGTACGATAAGATTTGTAATATTGTTGAAGAAACGCTACATGGGGGTAGAAAACTTTACAATTCTTGTAATGACGGATTGACAGCAGGTTCGCGAGTTTTGACAACTCTACCGCATGTCGCTTACCTCAAAATTGCCGATGGTTGTGACAACTATTGCACCTATTGTCTTATTCCGTTCATACGCGGACGGTACCGTTCCGTGTCGATGGAGAGCGTTGTTCGAGAAGCGCGCGAGCTTGCCCAAAACGGTGTTTCCGAACTAATATTAGTAGCTCAAGACACTACGCGCTATGGCAAGGATTTGTACGGCGAGTCGCGTCTTGTGGAGCTTCTTTGCGAACTTTCTGCAATACAGCAGATAAAGTGGATTAGGTTACTGTATTGCTATCCCGAACTCATGACGGACGAGTTGATTGGCGAAATTTCTGCCAATTCTAAAGTCGTCAATTACGTAGATATACCTTTACAGCACGTTAATTCCGCAATTTTGCGTAAAATGAACCGCAAATCTGACGGAGAATCCATTAGAAAGCTGTTTGATAGACTGAAAAGCGCTGGAATTTCTGTTCGCTCAACCTTTATTTGCGGTTTTCCGACTGAAACAAAGGAAACAGTGGCGGAATTAGAGCAGTTTTTGCATCAATATAAACTCAGAAACGTGGGATTTTTCGCGTATTCCAAAGAGGAAGGTACTGCGGCGGCTAAATTCGACGAGCAGGTCCCCGAACGTACTAAACAGCGCTATGTCAAGCAGCTTTATAAGGCGCAGCAGAGCGTTGCCGAACAGCTCAATCAGCAATCGGTAGGCAAAACTTACCAATGCATTATTGATGAAGAAGACGGACGCGATGACGAATTTTACTTCTACAAAGGCAGAACATACTTCATGAATCCCGAAATTGACGGATTAGTGTACATAGCCTCACGCAAGCCATTGAGAATTGGCAGTTTTTACGACGTTGCAATAACCGGTGTGGCAGAATATGACCTTATAGGCGAGGTAGTGTGATGAATTTACCTAACAGATTGTCCTTACTGCGAATTTGTATTGTCCCCCTCTTCGTTGTGGTGTATTTTTTGCCGTATTACTGGTGCGCATTTGTTGCATTTTGTTTGTTTATTCTTGCTGCGGCAACAGATTTTTTGGACGGTTATATCGCGCGTAAATACAAAATGGTGACGGATTTGGGCAAATTACTTGACCCCATGGCCGACAAAGTTTTAGTTTGCGCCGCTCTATTCTGCGTTGTAGCGACAAATCCGTTACAATATACAAATTACGCTTTGCCGACAAAATTTGGCGTAATTTTGCTCGCGGTGGGAGCAATGATTATTATCTCGCGCGAACTGTTAATTAGCGCCGTACGCCAAATTGCGGCTTCAAAAGGAGTAGTAGTTCAAGCCAATCTGTATGGCAAAGTCAAAACGGTTTTTCAAGATATTGCTTTGCCGATGATAGTGCTTCTTAACGCCGCCGGCGTTCAAGCTCAAGGCTTGCACGAAATATCGCTATTTTGGATGATATGGTGGTGGGCATCACTCTTTATATTTGTCGTTGCTGTTGTGTTCACAATCCTGTCCGGCGTAATTTATTTGTTACAAAACAAAAAGGTGTTTTCAAACTGATATGATAAAAATTATTGCAAAAGACTACAGCCAGGCAGTAGCCTATCTCTGCGACAAATTGGAATCCGAGCTTGCTCAGTTCGATTTATTCCTTTCCAAAAGCAAAGATTCGACTACGAAATATATCACCGACAGCATTGGGGCTCAAGCATTGATTATGATTGGTAGTGTAGGCGACAGTTGTACGCTGTTTGCCGACACCTTCAATCTTCCCATGTTTTACGATTCATTTGCAGAAAGCAAGGTTGTGGCGTATTGCGACTTTACCAAGACGCCTCTCCCTCCACGACACGTTATGGACAAGCTATGCGTAGCCCCGGAATCCTTCAATCACTACGCGGCAGTCTATGGTTATCAGTGTACCTGCTACGGAGAATACAAAAAAACTCATGTCTATATGATTGCAGACGATTTGCGCGAGTGCTCGGTAGTGTACGACAACTATCTGTCTGCTGACTTGTTCAAAAACAACAACGCTGCGCAACGCTACGTGTTTAAGGTGTTCGGATTGGCAAAAAACGACGTGTTGGATAGGCTGGATAAGCTTGGAAAATTTGTTTCACGAAAATGTGAAACATTGAATCTCGATACAAAAATAGTACTGGACTTTCCGCCCAAATGCGCAAAAAACGCAATAACCGATACATTAACTCTCTTCAAAAAGCTATTTGGTGACTATGTTTACGCTAGCGCAGACCAATCACTTGCTAAAACCGTGGTGGATCTGCTTAATAGCTTGGGCAAAACACTTTCTACGGCGGAATCTATTACAGGAGGGCTGATTGCGTCTAACATTGTCGATATTGCGGGCGCGAGCACCGTACTCAAGGAGGGAGTCGTGACTTATTCCAACAGCTCTAAGAGTAGCCGACTCAGCATAAATCCGCATTATATCGACGAGCATGGCGCAGTATCTCAGCAGGTCGCGCAAGAAATGGCGCGCGGCTTGCGTAAAAACGGTAGCGATATTGCTATATCGACGACTGGATTCGCCGGACCTGCTGCCGATGACGGACGGGTTGGTTTGTGCTACATCGGAATAGCTACGGAAAAGGGCTTGTCAGTGTATAAAAATGTATTCTACGGAGACCGCAATTCCATACGCTCACAGGCTGCCAATACGGCGTTGTATCTTGTTCTAAAAACCATTACCAAATAAAACTAATAGATAACAACAAGGAGATTTACTATGACTGACGACAAAAAGAAAGCTTTAGAGCAAACGATTCTACAAATCGAAAAAGAGTTCGGTAAAGGCTCAATTATGAAGTTGGGCAGCTACGCGGCAACGCGTAATATTGACGTTATCCCCACAGGTTGCTTGCCATTGGACGTGGCTTTGGGTGTCGGCGGACTTCCTCGCGGACGCATAATCGAAATCTACGGACCGGAAGCTTCAGGTAAAACAACCGTAACCTTGCATGTTATCGCGCAAGTTCAGAAAATGGGCGGAACGGCTGCATTTATTGATGCAGAGCAGGCGTTAGATCCTGTGTATGCCGCTAACCTGGGTATTAACCTTGACGAATTGTACATTTCACAGCCTGACAGCGGTGAACAAGCTTTAGAAATTCTTGACTATCTCGTTCGCAGTAATGCAGTTGACCTAGTAGTAGTGGACTCTGTTGCAGCTCTCACTCCGCGTTCGGAATTGGAAGGCGACATGGGCGATAGCCACATGGGCGTTCAAGCGCGTCTTATGTCGCAAGCTCTGCGCAAAATCATTGCTGTCGGAAATAAATCCAATACTTGCATTATATTTATCAACCAACTACGTGATAAAATTGGCGTTATGTTCGGCAATCCCGAAACAACCACGGGCGGCAAGGCGTTGAAATTCTATTCTAGTGTTCGTCTTGATGTTCGCAAGGTTGATCAAGTAAAGGACGGTTCTGAAATTGTCGGCAGTAAAACTCGCGTTAAGGTTGTTAAGAATAAGGTTGCGCCTCCCTTCAAAACGGCAGAGTTCGAGATTATCTTCGGCAAGGGAATATCTAACACAGGCTGCGTACTCGACATGGCAGTAGCTGATGGTCTGATCGAAAAGAGCGGTTCTTGGTTCAGTTACAACGGCGAAAAAATCGGTCAAGGTAGAGAGAATACCAAAGTCTATCTTGAACAGCATCCCGATCTTATGGAATTGTTGTCTGAAAAAATCAAAGCAAAGCTCCACCCTGCTTCGGAAGATGGCGCTCCCGATGAGGAATAAAGCCCCAAACCGTACACATAAGTTGCAAAAGATAGTCCGTATTACGCGGGCTATTTTTTTGTTAGCTTTTTGTATAATTCCAACCCCATTTCCTTTTTTTTGCTTTTATGCAACATTATTAATATATAAATATACTTATTTTTAATTTAGTCTTGACAGATTGCATAAAAATAGTTAAAATAGAATAGTGAAAATTTTGGCTTATGTCGAAATGCACGAATTGAAAGCGATATAGTCGCAAATTATAGGAGGAATTATTATGCAATCATTGCTATCATTCTTCCTTGCTTCATCTTCTTCAGCTATCCCTTCTTGGATTTGGGGTGTGATGGTCGCAGTAGCGCTAGTGTGCGCAGGCGGTGGCATTGCAGCCGGAGTCTTGATATACAGAAGCTATAGAACTAAAAAAGTGGGTTCAACTCAGGCGCAAGCAGATTCTATTTTGGATTTTGCGCGTGAGGAAGCTAAATCACTCAAAAAAGAAGCCATTAACGAGGCAAGGGAAGAAGCCCAACGTATTAAGAGCGAAAACGAACGTCAATGTAGAGAGCGTAACAGCGAACTTCAAAAGCAAGAGAATCGCATGAACCAAAAGGAAGAAGCTCTCGATAAGAAAGAGGAATTACTTCTAAAAAAACTTGACCAAATTGACGTTCAACAAAAGCAACTCATGACTCAACAGTCAGATCTCAACAAGCGCGCTCAGGAACTGGATAAGTCAGAAGAAAAGATTCAAGAGGAATTAGAGCGCGTAGCAGGTCTTTCCCGAGAGGAAGCCAAGCAGGTTCTTGTTGACGGTATGGTCGCCGAGGCGCGTAAAGACGCGGCGGGATTAGTTCGTAAAATCGAAGCCGAAGCTCGCGCGAATGGCGAACAAAAGGCGCGCGAAATTATTTCTACAGCAATTCAGCGTTGCGCAAGCGATCAAGTGAGCGAAACAACCGTTACTACCGTTCCGCTGCCTAATGATGAAATGAAAGGTCGTCTGATTGGTCGCGAGGGTCGCAATATTCGCGCATTGGAGAATGCAACAGGTGTAGAACTTATTATTGACGATACGCCGGAAGTGGTAATACTTTCAGGTTTCGATCCCGTAAGACGCCAAATTGCCCGCATTACAATCGAGAAATTAATTGCCGACGGCCGTATTCACCCCGCCCGTATTGAGGAAATGGTGGAAAAGGTCAGACGCGATATGGACGTTACCATCAAGGACGAAGGTGAAGCGGCATCTTTCGATACAGGTGTTTTTGGCTTGCATCCCGAGATTATCAAGCTACTTGGTAGATTGAAGTTCCGCACCAGCTACGGACAAAACGTATTGAGACATTCAATCGAGGTAAGCTACATCGCAGGTATTATGGCATCAGAGCTTGGTCTTGACGTTGCGCTTGCTAAACGCGGAGCATTGTTGCACGATATCGGCAAAGCTGTGGACCAAGAGGTGGAAGGTACGCACATGCAAATCGGCGCCGACCTTGCAAAGAAGTACAAGGAGAGCAAAGAAGTGGTTAACTGCATTGCATCACATCACGGCGACGTAGAGCCTATTACGGTTGAAGCTGTGATAGTTGCCGCGGCAGACGCAGTAAGTGGCGCAAGACCCGGTGCAAGACGTGAGTCTCTCGAGAATTACGTCAAGCGTCTTGAAAAACTCGAAGAAATCGCTAATTCTTTCAAAGGCGTTCAGAAATCCTACGCAGTACAGGCGGGCCGCGAGATTCGTATCATCGTCAAGCCTGAAGAAGTCAACGACGAAACGACGGTTTTGCTTGCCAATGATATTGCTCGTCGTATTGAGAGCGAACTGGAATATCCCGGACAAATCAAAGTCAACGTTATTCGTGAAACTCGTAGTGTAGACTTTGCAAAATAGTTTTTCAAAACTAAAACACCAAATTTGGTTTGTGCCAAATTTGGTGTTTTTTTGACCCCATGTCGCATTTTTTTAGATTTTTATTAAGAGTTTTCTTCGATAATTTTCTTGTATCTTTCAATCTCACCGCGTGCTAACTCGTCACAACGCTCGTTCAATTCGACGTCGGCGTGTCCCTTCACTTTGACAAATTGAACTTTATGTCTGTTCACCTCGTACAGTAGCGCTTTCCACAAGTCAACGTTTTTCACTTCGTCCTTAGAGGCGGTTTTCCAACCGGCCTTTTGCCAAGCGGATAACCAGTTCTTGTTAAAGGCGTCAGCGACGTACTGCGAGTCGGTACAGACGTCACAATCACAGCTTTGGTTCAGACAGCGTAACGCCTGAATGACTGCAAACAGCTCCATTCGGTTGTTTGTGGTACTCTTATCGTAGCCGCTAATTTCTTTCTTTATTCCGTTGTAGATTAGTACAGCCGCCCAACCGCCTATACCTGGATTTCCGGAGCACGCGCCGTCTGTAAAAATGGTAACTTTCTTCATATTTTACTCAACTATTTTTGTCGCAACTGTTTGACATTATTTTCTTCATACATTATAATATAAAAGTACCCAAACTTGCAAATATTTTGCACTAATTAAATATAGGGGAGTGGCTCAACGGTAGAGCAACGGTCTCCAAAACCGTCGGTTGCGTGTT
>JAFLVL010000031.1 GCA_022508325.1 Clostridiales bacterium
CTGTCCCAAATAGATATTCACCGTCTTTACGGCGGCGTAGTACCCGAGATTGCCAGCCGCAACCACGTCGAGGTGGTAGACAAGGTGGTTAAGCAGGCTTTATCTGACGCCGGCATGTCGCTAAACGATGTCGACGCCGTCGCCGTAACCTACGGCGCGGGGCTTGTGGGGGCGCTCCTCGTCGGCGTATCGTTTGCAAAGGGTCTCTGCCAAGCGGCGAAGCTGCCTCTTATTGCAGTCAACCATATAGAGGGACATATCTGTGCCAACTATTTGACGTATTCCGACTTAGAGCCGCCATATCTGTGCCTTTTGACAAGCGGAGGACACACCTCGATTGTCGAAGTGGTGAGCTACGACGCCTACGACGTGATTTGCTCAACGGTAGACGACGCGGTGGGCGAGGCCTTTGACAAGGTGGCGCGCGTTCTCGGTCTGCCATACCCGGGAGGTCCGCAGATAGACAGGTTGGCGCACAAAGGTCAGCCGATACATAAATTTCATTCGGTGGTGACGTCCAACGGCAATTTCAGTTACAGCGGACTGAAAACTGCTGTTATCAACTTTATTCACAACGCCGAGCAAAAGGGCGAAGTGTTATGTAAATCCGACGTCGCGGCAAGCTTTACTATTGCTGCAATAGACGGACTAATTGACAGGTTGAAAGAGGAAGTAACGAAACGCAATGCAAAAACGGTGGCTGTTGCAGGCGGAGTGGGCGCGAACAGTTATCTGCGTTCGCGACTGAAAGAATTTGAAGCAAACGGCGTGCGTGTATGCTTGCCAACGCTGTCGCTGTGTGGCGACAATGCCGCAATGATTGCCTCGCGCGGCTACTATTCGTTCGTGAAGGGCGAATTTGCCGATTTGACACTAAACGCAGTACCTACGTTGAAACTTAGGGGCGAGAAACCCAATAGAAGATAGGAGGAAGTATGAAAAAAGCACAATTACCGCGCTTAACACCCGACGTAAACGAGGGCTTGAGTTCGGCAGAGGTTGCCAGTCGCATCGCGAACAAGCAAGTAAACCGCGTCAAAAAGGTCGTTGGCAAGAGCTATTTGCAAATTTTTGCCTCAAATATTCTCACATTCTTCAATTTGTTGGGCTTTATCATATTTTTGCTGATGCTACTGTGCGGCAGTATCACCAATATGATGTTCATAGTGATCATTTTGGCAAATACGGCAATCGGCATTTTCCAAGAAATTCGAAGCAAGCGCGCCGTTGAGAAGCTGTCAATCGTGTCCGAGCCTACGGTAGAGGTCGTACGCGACGGCGAGCGTCAGACGATTGCGACCAGAGACATAGTTCTCGACGACATTCTGTTGCTGTCGGCAGGCAAGCAAATTTGTTGCGACAGCGTATTGATGCTCGGCGAAGTGGAAGTCAACGAATCCATGCTTACAGGCGAGTCCGACGCCGTGAAGAAAAAGCAAGGCGACGTACTGTACAGTGGCAGCTATATAATTTCCGGCAACTGCACCGCGCGTTGCGACAAGGTGGGCAAGGACAACTACGTCGAACAGCTTTCCGCGCGAGTAAAGCGCGCTAAAACCCCCGACTCGCAGTTAATGAAGGGTATTCGCACAATAATTAAGTTCATTTCAATTATTATCTTTCCTCTGGGGCTGTTGACGTTTTTCCTCAACCCTACTATTTTGGAATATTTGAAAAACGGCGTGAACTTGTGGCGCGAGTATGTCGAACGCCAACCCAATATTTTGGGTGACGTCAACGACGCAATTCTTGCCATGAGCGGCTCTATGATAGGCATGGTGCCGAGTGGCATGGTATTGCTCACTAGCGTAGCTTTGGCTGTTGCGGCATTGAAGCTCGCCAGGAGAAAGGTGCTCGTGCGCGAATTGCCCTGCATAGAGATGCTTGCCCGTGTAGACACGCTGTGCCTTGACAAGACGGGCACGATAACCGACGGCAGTATGACCGTTGAAGAAATTCTTCCCTTGACAGGCGAAGTAGGCGAAATCGAACAACTTATTGCAAGTGTCGTTCGGGCAACAGGCGACGACAATATGACGGCTCAAGCGCTCAAAAGATACTTTGAAGACGTCGACGTTATAGACAGTTTTGCGGCAATTCCCTTCTCGTCCGAGAGAAAGTTCAGTGCGGCGACGCTGGTCGGCAAAGGTACTGTTGCGATAGGCGCTGCGGAATTCATGTTCAAAAAGACAACCAAGGAATTCACCAAGCAGTGCAACGACCTGCTAAAACAAGGCTTGCGCGTGCTTGCGGTTGGTCAGTCGAAAAAGGCAATCAAAGACGGCGTAGCGGACGGCTTAGAGCCAATAGCTATCATTGCGTTGCAGGACACAGTGCGCTCCGACGCTCCCGAGATTATCAAGTGGTTCCGCGACAACGACGTAGCGGTGAAGATTATCAGCGGCGACAATCCGTTATCCGTATCGGTTATTGCGGCAAAGGTCGGCGTTGAAGGCGCAGAAAAATACATTTCTCTTGACGGCATGACGGACGAACAGGTTGCCGAGGCGGCTAACGAATATACCGTTTTCGGTAGAGTTACGCCCGAACAAAAGGCAATCCTCGTTCGCTCTATGAAGCAGGCGGGCAGAACCGTTGCCATGACAGGCGACGGCGTGAACGACATTCTTGCAATGCGCGAGAGCGACTGCGCAATATCTGTCGGTTGTGGCACGGACGCGGCAAAGACCGTTGCCAACCTCGTGCTTATGGACAACAAATTCAGCTCGTTGCCCAACGTCGTTGCTCAAGGCAGACAGGTTGTCAACAACATTCAGAACAGTTCGTCGCTATTCCTTATGAAGACCTCAATGACGATACTCACTACCATTCTTTGCCTGATTCTCAGGGTGACCTACCCCTTCCAACCGCAGAACTTGTACGCGGTGGAGTTCTTTGTAATCGGCATCTCGTCCTTCCTACTGGCATTGAAGCCCAACCGCAGTCTTATCAAGGGTCGTTTCATTCCCAATACCTTGAAGAGCACTCTGCCAAGCGGTGTGGCAATGTTTTTGGCGGTGGCTATGACCTACGCGTTCGCAAGTATTTTGGGACTTGGCGACGACCAAATCAGTACCGTAGCTATGTTTGCCATGACTGCGACGGGAGTGGTTGCACTGTGGATACTGCTGTTCCCCATGGGCAAATACAACCTTTTGGTTGGCGTTGTCGGCACGGTCGGCACGGTCGGAAGCTTTCTCGTCTTCCCCTGGGCGTTGGGACTGCTTGCCAAGTGGGCGGGCGACACTGACGCCGCGAAGATGTTTGTCGGTATCGACAGCTACGCGATACTGTTCATCGCTCTGAATGCTCTCGTTATGGGCGGCATTGTCGTCGGATTGAAATTTTTGATTAAGCATATAGAAGTGAAAAGAGAGAGCAGAAGCATTATTAAGGAGAGTAACGCATGAAAAGAGAATTAGAATACTATTTGCAACAGCGCAGAAAGATGCTGGCGATGCAATATGCAGATTTTGTTATCGGTTGGGATATGCAGACCGACGCCGCAGAAAACAGCATCATCGCCAACAGCGAACAGTCGGCGGCGCTGTCGGAAATGCAATATAACATGACCACCGACCCGAAGTTCGAGAAGAGCGTAGCGGTACTTTACGAAAATCGCGCTAAACTTGACGAAGTCTTGCGTCACGAGATAGAGGAAATGTACAAAAATATCGCCAACACCAAGAAAATCCCCATCGAGGAGTACACGGCGTATAGCGAACTTGTATCCAAGGCGTATCCCATCTACGTTCGCGCCAAGAACGAGAACAATTTCGAACTCTTCCGTCCATATTTGGAGAAGATTGTAGATTTTTGCCGCAAACAAACCGTGTGGCTTGCAACCGACGGGCTAAAAGGCTACGATGTGTTGCTGGATATGTACGAACCGCATTATACACAGGCAAAATACGACGAATTTTTCAACCTTTTGCGTGACAGGCTTGTGCCCTTTGTGAAACAAAAGACCCAAGTGCCGACGGCAGTCCCACAGTGGGCAAAACAGAAGTTCGACAAAGAAAAACAGCGTGAATTTTGCGAGTATCTGCGCGACGTTATGTGCTTTGACAAGACCCGCGGCATAATGAAGGAGAGCGAACACCCCTTCACAAGCGGTTTCGGCACGGACGACGTGCGTATCACAAATCATTACTACGAGGACAGTCTCGCGTCGTCTATTTTCTCCGCAATCCACGAGACGGGACACGCCACGTACGAGCAACAGTGCGACAAATCCTTGAACGGTACGTTCAGCGGAGGCGGAGCAAGCCTGGGTATGCACGAGAGTCAATCACGCTTTTACGAGAATGTTATTGGAAGAAGCAAAGCATTCTGGGCGGTTCACTATCCAAAATTGCAAAAACTGTTCAGAAAGGAGCTTAAAGACGTTAGCTTGGACGAATTTGTCGCGTATATCAACAGAGCGGAAAGAAGCTTTGTACGCACGGAAGCCGACGAATTGACCTATCCTCTCCACGTCATGTTGCGCTATGAGATTGAAAAGAAAGTCATCTCCGGTGAACTGGAAGTGAAGGATTTGCCCGCGTATTGGAACGAGAAGTTTACCGAATACTTTGGAATAACCCCGCCGACGGACACTCTCGGCGTTTTGCAGGACGTCCATTGGGCGTACGGCAATTTCGGTTATTTCCCCACTTATGCGTTGGGCAGTGCAATAGCCTCGCAGCTTTTCCACCGCATGAACGAGGACTTTGACGTGGAGGCAAGCCTAGCGGAAGGCAACACCAAGCGTATCAACGAGTGGCTGAAAGAGCACGTTCACAAGTACGGCTCAAGCAAGTATCCCGACGAGATTTTGCGCCTAGCTACCGGCGGGGAGGACTTCAATCCGAACTATTACGTCGACTATCTGATAAATAAGTATTCTAAATGAGGCGCCCATAACCTTTGCAATACTTTGTTAAGCTGTGCTTTCTTCGGGTCATGTACGGTTTAGTACACTCCCTTGAAATGGTACGCGATTTCTGCGAAATACGCTAGGAGTCGTCGCTACTCTCCTCGCGCGCTTGCCTCGTCTTGCTCGCTTCTGACTGCCTCACATTAAATAAAAATTCAACTAAATGAAAACATCTAATTTAAGAATACGAAACGAAACTAGTGCAATGGCGGTGGTAGTATGCGACGGCAAAGTACTTGCCACTGTGGAAGAAATCTACGGCAAGCCGGTTCTGTCGCTACCCAAAGGGCACGTAGAGCAGGGCGAAACGGTATTAGACACGGCAATTCGCGAATGCTTTGAGGAAACGGACGTAAGGCTCAACAAGCAGGACGCTGTTAGAGAATTGCCGTCGTACAGCTACGGTTTTACTACCCCCGATGGCGTTGAAATTTGCAAAACGATCACTCCAGTTCTGTTTGTCTTGAACGTTGATCCCACCCCTCGCGCCAAAGAAAAGCGCATATTAAAAGCGGAATTTATACCTATCGAGGAATTGGCAAGAAATTGTCCCTACGACAATGTGCGAAAGATTTTAGAACATCTGTGAAGAGGCTCAGGTATTCGTGTTGGACACTAGCGCTTCACGATGTGACCAACCCGAACACCTTCGCCTCTTATTACTATTACCTCTAAATGAACTTAAAAGCACGATATGAAGTTATTAATTCCAGCCGCGACAGGCATTGAGGCGGTGGTCAAAAGACAACTGAATACGCTGGGATACTCCGACACGCGCGCAATCAACGGACGTGTAATAGTGCCCTATTGCAGTTGGCATGACGTTGCTCGGCTCAATATGTTTCTTCGCAGTGGCGAACGCGTGTTGATTCAGCTTGCGGAATTTCCCGCCAACGATTTTGACGAATTATACGATGGCGTAGCGAGCGTGAATTGGTCGGACTTTGTGAGTCGCGACGGTCGCGTGATAGTCGTTACGAAAGCCGTCAACAGTAATCTTTTCGCCCATCATTCCATTCAGTCTGTGGGCAAGAAGGCGATAGTTTCCGTTTTGCAACAAAAATACGGCACATTACTCGAAAGCGGCGAAGATTACAAGGTCGAACTTGATATAACCAACGACCTATGCTCTGTCAATCTCGATACGACTGGCGTAGGTCTACACAAACGCGGCTATCGCAGTATTGCCTACGACGCGCCTTTGAAGGAGACGACAGCGGCGGCGCTAATCGACTTGTCCGTCTGGAACCCCGACAAAGCTTTCACGGATTTGTTTTGCGGTAGTGGAACACTACCAATAGAGGCGGCATTGAAGGCGTTAAAGATTGCCCCGGGGCTAAACCGTAAATTCGCATATCAAGATTGGGCTTGCGTAGGCGAGAAAGCGTACGAATTAGCGTTACAAGAGGCTAACGATATACGCGTGGAAAGACCGTTGAACATCGTCGGAGGCGACGTCAACCCGAGAGCTATCGAAATTGCCAATTTTCACGCTAAGCAAGCAGGAGTCGACAAACATATCAAGTTTAACCTGCGTTCTGCGCAAGAATTTGTCACTAGTAGTAGTTACGGCGTGAATATAAGCAACCCACCCTACGGCGAAAGGTTGGGCGACCTCGAACAAGCCCGAGAAATTGCTCGCGACATGGGCAAGCTCTACCGAACTCTTGACAAGTGGAACTTTTATTTTCTCTCGCCTGTTGAGACCTTTGAACGCGACTTCGGGCGTCACGCCGACAAGAAGCGGTATATTTATAACGCAGGAATTCGCTGTTCATACTATTCCTTTAATGGACCAAAACCACCGAAAATATGATAACAAAAAAATTATTTGACCAATATGACGGCAAAGACATCTACGCCTACACGATAAGCGACGGCATTGAAGTTACCGTATGCACGTTGGGCGCGACAGTGCTAGCAATCAAAGTGCCGAATAGTAGTGACGAAATGACCGACGTCGTGTTGGGCATGACGAATGCGCGCGACGTGATTGAGAAGGGCGACTATATGGGCGCGGTCGTGGGGCGGTGCGCCAACCGAATTGCCAACGGCCGTTTTACGCTGAACGGTGTGGAATATTTTCTCGCGCAAAACAACGGCAACGCGCATTTGCACGGCGGCATCGTCGGCTTTAATCAAAAGGTTTTTGACGCTAGCGTCGATGGCAACGCTCTGACGCTTACGGCAATAAGCCCAGACGGTGAAGAGGGGTATTCGGGTAATCTGACTCTTACTGTTAGATACACGGTGCATGATAGTACTTTAAAGATAGAGTACTTTGCGCAAAGTGACAAAGATACGCTGTTTAACCCCACGAACCATGCATATTTTAACCTCAATGGCGAGAACGACGGCAGTATTCTCGACAACTATTTGCAATTAAACGCATCTCACTATTTGCAAATCGACAAAGACCTGATACCGACTACGCGATGCCCTGTGGACGGCACGCCATTTGATTTCCGTACGCTTAAGCCTATCGGCAGAGATATAGGACAAGACGACCCCCAATTAGATATCGCGGGTGGCTACGACCATAATTTTTGTTTGACGGCTCATCACGCCGCGCTCGCCTATTCGCCAAAGACGGACATAGTAATGAATGTATTCACCGACATGAAGGGCGTGCAGCTCTACACAGGCAATTTCCTCTCGGGCAATGTCGGAAAATCCAAATACGGCAAACGCAGTGGGTTCTGTCTGGAAACGCAGTTCTACCCCAATGCAATCAATCGCGATGACTGCGACAAGCCCATTCTGAAAGCAGGGGAAAAATTTTACTCACGGACATTGTTCAGTTTCCTCTGCAAGAAATTGAATATCGGTTAAAGGAGCAAGCAATGGAACGCACGTATAACGGATGGGACGATTTGTTTCATCAGGAATTCGCCAAACCCTACTTTATTGAGTTGAAAAAATTTCTTGTGGAGCAGTACGCTACGAAAAGCATCTACCCGCCCAAAAGATTGATACTCAACGCCTTTGACCAAACGGCGTACGACGACGTGAACGTGGTGATACTGGGGCAAGACCCCTACTAC
Organism: Clostridiales bacterium; assembly: GCA_022508325.1. Lineage (GTDB taxonomy): Bacteria > Bacillota > Clostridia > Christensenellales > CAG-314 > Fimimonas. The sequence continues at coordinate 7,963 of JAFLVL010000031.1, forward strand.
AACGCGGGGCAGGCGATGGGACTTAGCTTTTCCGTGCCGCAAGGCGTATTGCCACCCATGAGTTTGGCAAATATTTTCAAGGAGATACGCGACGACCTTGGATATTCGACGAGCATTGTCGGCGGCGACCTTACGCCGTGGGCGAGACAGGGCGTGTTGCTGTTGAACACCGTGTTGACGGTAGAAGAAGGCAAGCCCAATTCTCATCAAAACAAAGGTTGGGAGCGCTTCACCGACGAGGTGATACGCCACCTGAACGCACGCGAACGCGGAATGGTCTTTATGCTGTGGGGACGCAATGCCTACGCAAAGAAACAACTGATTACAGGACAACAACACCTGATTCTTACGGCGGCGCACCCAAGTCCGCTGTCAGCGCATAACGGATTTTTCGGTTGCGGGCATTTCAGCAAAGCGAACGAGTATCTGGCGAAACAATATAGGGAGATTAAGTGGTAAGATGACAAGAGCCGTAATGACAATACACGGATTTTTGACGGTGACGCAAGACTTTGGCAGGCTCTACGACCACCTTGACATGTACGACGAGGTGAAGGCTGTGGAGATTCCCGGGCATAACGGAGAAAAGCCCGATTTTTCGCTGTTCACCGCCGACGCCACCTTCAAGACGGTTCTAGACGTCTATGACGAGCTGCGCGAGCGGCACGACAGCGTTGACGTGGTGGGATTCTCTATGGGCGGGGCGCTTGCGACCTGGCTCTGTTCGGTGCGCGACGTCAACAAAGTCGTACTTGTCTCGCCTGCCAACAAATATCTCAACGCATCGTTACCCATTGCTTTCGGCAAATTCGTCGGCGAACTCGGGCGCAAAGCCTTTCGCGAGACGGAAGGTAAACTAAAAGACAGATTGGACGCCACCGACAAGGCGTTTGAGCCATACCGCGAGAATATACAAATTGCAAGCAAGGTAGCAAAAGAGCGCACTCTGCGATATATGAAGCTGAGCACCTACTCTGTGTTTAGCAAAATTGTTAAAAATTGCAACGTAGTAGTGGAGACGACTTCACCGCACAAAAATCTCACGCTCATTCTGTGGGGCAAGCTGGACGAGTTGGTGCCGTATCGCTCAATCAAGTATATAGTCAAGCATTTTCCGCACGCCCAGGAGAAAATCTACCCCGACGTGGGGCACGCAATGCTGTATACCAACCTCGACGACGTAATAATTCACGACATCATCGAGTTTTTGACTGACGGCGAGATCAAGTTGAGTATCCCTAAGCGCTAATGCGGCATCGCAAAGTTCGGGCGTGTACCGAATCTTTGCGACATTGCGGGGAATACTGGGGTATGCGACCCCCCCCGGCGAAAGTTAAAAATAAGGACGCGTGTCGCGTCCTTCCTTAGTAGTCCGCCCGAGTGGGTGTGAAGCACGGCGTGAGCCGCAAGGTTGCGAGAGTCAACCAAGCTCACGAGCGTTTGGGCGGCATACATGGCAATTTTAGGTAATTAAAGCTATATTATATGATAAACACTGACGGAAACTTGTATTTGTTTCCGTTTTGTGTTAAAATCAATACATAATAGGCAGTTTCACCATTTTGGTCGGAATTGCAATCGAGGAAATCATGCTTCAACTAAAAAATATTACCAAAGACTACGCCGTTAACAGCGAATTGACGGTTCAGGCGCTAAAGGGTATATCTGTAGACTTCCGCACGAACGAGTTTGTGTCCATTCTCGGTCCATCGGGCTGTGGCAAAACGACTTTACTCAACATTATCGGCGGATTGGATCAGTACACGGAGGGCGACCTTGTAATTGATGGCGTATCTACCAAAGACTACAAGGACAGAGATTGGGACACCTACCGCAATCACTCGATAGGCTTCGTCTTCCAGACCTACAATCTCATTCCGCACCAAACGGTATTGAAAAACGTCGAATTGGCGTTGACGCTTGCAGGCGTATCCAAGGCGGAACGTCGCAAACGCGCAGAAGAGGCACTTGCCCGAGTCGGGCTGGGAGATCAATTGCATAAACGCCCCAACCAAATGTCGGGCGGACAGATGCAACGCGTAGCAATCGCCCGTGCTTTGGTCAACAACCCCGATATCGTCCTCGCAGACGAGCCGACAGGCGCTCTCGACACAGAAACCGGCGTTCAGGTAATGGAGATATTGAAAGAGGTTGCAAAGGACCGCCTTGTAATAATGGTCACGCACAATCCCGAGCTTGCCGAGAAGTATTCTACGCGTATTATTCGCGTTCTTGACGGCAAGATTGTGGACGACAGTTCACCGCTGACCGAGACAGAATTTAAAGCCGAAAAAGCCGCCGAAGACAGCAAGGCGCAAGAAAAGTCCGTAGCAAAAGCCGACAAAAAGCGCGACAAGCAGAAGAAACGTTCGTCAATGTCGTTCTGGACGGCGTTTAAGCTGTCGCTCAACAACCTGTTCACCAAGAAAGGACGCACAGTTCTCACTTCCTTTGCGGGCAGTATTGGTATAATTGGCATTGCTTTGATACTGTCGGTGTCGCAGGGTATGACGGCGTACATTAATCTGGTACAGGAGCAAACACTGACAACCTATCCCCTTTCTATCGAGTCCACGGCGATGGATTTGTCTCAGCTTGTTGCCGACATGATGGGCATACACGACGGGCAAGCCGCGCACGACGACGGTAAGGTGTACAACCGTTCTACCATTTACAACGTGGCAAAGACGGTCGCCAACACGACGCAATCGGCGTCAAAAAACGACCTCAACGCCTTCAAAAAGTTCTTGGAAGACGAAGTCGCAGATGAAACCTCCAAGCTACACGACGCAATCGCAGGCTTGCAGTATCAGTACGATATCGATATGACCGTCTACACGAAAAACGTTGACGGCAACATAATGGGTTCGGACGTCAACGCTCTGCTCAATGCTGTAATTTCCAAACTTCTCGGCGCCAACGCCGAGATGCAGATGGGCGGCTACTACGGCTCCATGGCAACCTTCTCGATGAACGTTTGGCAGGAGCTTCTGCCGGGCAATGACGGTAGCTACGTGAATAAACTATTATACGACCAATACGACTTAGTCACTGGCAAGTGGCCGAACGCCTACAACGAGATAGTGTTGGTATTGAGCGACAACAACGAGATAAGCGACATATCTTTGTACGCGCTGGGACTGTTGGGCGAAGAATACGTTCAGCAGATTGCCAATTCCTTCGACGCCGACTCGGAAGAATACGAGAACGTTGACCGCAGTTGGACGTATGAAGAGCTTATGGCAAGAGAATACGTTGTTATTCTCGATTCGTCATGCTACTATCAGAACGGAGACGTTTGGGAGGATTGGCGCGATATCGAAGGCGGCTTGAATAAGCTGTATAACGAAGGACTTAAACTCAAAATTTCCGGTATTGTACGACCCAATCCCGATGCAACCGCAACGATGCTCAGCGGAGCTATCGGTTACACGGCGGCGTTATTTGACGAAGTGGTGCGCCGCGCAGAGAATTCCGACGCGTTGAAAGCCCAGTTAGCGAATAAGGATACCGATATATTTACAGGATTGCCATTCAAAACGGATACCAGCAGTTGGTCGGAAAAGGACAAAGCCGACGCATATCGCGAATACTTCCAAGGACTGAACGATTCGGCTAAGATAGAGCAGTATCTTGCGGTATACGCGGCAGATATAACTCCGCTTCAAGAGCTGAAAGCATCGCAGACCGTTGACGGCATGACTACCGAGCAGTTGAGAGGTATGGCGGCAATGATGTTGCAACAATCCATGCCAGCAGACCGCGTAGAGCAAATTCTCTCAAGCTTAACGGACGATGAAATTCGCGATATGGCAAAGGAAGCCTTTACTTCGCAATACGTTCAGCAGGCGGTTGCGACAGAACAAAAAAGGCTAAACAGCCTTGACGACCCGATAGAATACGTCGACAACTACATTGACGTAAAGAACGACGCGCAGCTTGCCAAGCTTTACGATACTACCAAAAACGACGAGTCGGATAGCACCTACGAGCGAAATCTACTGAAACTCGGCTACGTCGACCTTGATACGCCTTCGGTTATCAACATTTACGCAAGCTCGTTTGACGCAAAGGACGTGATTGCTGCTGAAATTGCCCGTTACAACGAGAGCGTAGAAGAAGAACAGCAAATTCGTTACACCGACTTCGTGGCGCTGATAATGTCGGCAGTTACGACGATAATCGACGCAGTAACCTATGTTTTGATTGCCTTCGTGTCTATTTCCCTTGTCGTATCTTCGATAATGATCGGCGTAATTACGCTGATTTCCGTACAGGAGCGCACCAAAGAAATAGGTATTTTGCGCGCGATAGGAGCTTCAAAGCGGGACGTCTCCAGTATGTTCAACGCCGAGACCGTAATTATCGGTTTCGCTGCGGGAGTGTTCGGCGTGCTGTTCACCTATCTCTTGTGCATACCTATCAATCTCATATTGCACCTGTTGACTGGTATAGCTACGCTGAACGCATACCTGCCACCTGTTGCGGCTTTGATTCTAATACTGATTAGCGTGGCGTTGACTCTCGTGTCGGGACTGATTCCGTCGAGAAGCGCCGCCAAGAAAGACCCTGTGACCGCTTTGAGAACCGAATAATACCGCCCAAACGCGAGTGGTATCAAACCTATCGTCGTTTCATAATCGAGGTGAAATATGCTTCAACTAAAGAATATTACCAAGGATTACGTCGTAACCAACGAATTGATTGTGCATGCCTTGAAGGACGTCTCGTTGAACTTCCGTGCAAACGAGTTCGTGTCAATACTGGGACCGTCGGGCTGTGGCAAGACGACGCTACTCAATATCGTCGGCGGACTTGACCGCTACACCGAGGGCGACCTTGTCATCAATGGCAAGAGTACCAAGGGATTTCGCGACAACGATTGGGACGCCTACCGCAATCGCTCGATAGGCTTCGTTTTCCAAAGTTACAACCTCATTCCGCACATGAACGTATTGGATAACGTCAGCCTGTCGCTATCTCTTGCCGGCAGAAGTAAGGCGGAGCGTATCGAGAGGGCGAAGAAGGCGCTTGTAAAGGTTGGGCTTGGCGACCAGTTGAAGAAACGTCCCAACCAACTATCGGGCGGACAAATGCAACGCGTAGCAATCGCTCGCGCAATAGTCAACGACCCCGACATAATTTTGGCTGACGAGCCTACTGGCGCTCTCGACACCGAGACAGGTGTACAGGTAATGGAGCTGTTGAAGGAAATATCCAACGATCGCCTCGTAATCATGGTCACGCACAATCAGGAGCTGGCAGACAGGTATTCGACGCGTATCGTGCGTTTGCTTGACGGCGAGCTTGTCTCCGACACCAATCCCTATTCCGACGAGGAACTGGCAAATGACAGCAAAGCAACTGCGGACGAACAATCCCAAGTCGCCGCGGCGACTGTCGATGCACCGACCAAGAGTCGCAGAAAAAAAGTAGGGATGTCATTGTTTACGGCATTCAGCATTTCTGCAAAAAACCTCTGGACGAAGAAGGGCAGAATGTTACTAACCAGCTTTGCGGGTAGCATTGGCATATTCGGCATAGCGTTGGTGCTGGCAATTTCTGCCGGCATGAGCGGTTACATAGATTACATACAGACGGAAGCGATAGGAGACGACGCCATAACTATCGGTGAAAAGGCGTACAGTATGCAACGGATTCTTTCCATAATGGAGGATGAGGGCGGCATAGGACAGGCTGCGTATCCCGACATTGACTACGTAATACCCTACCAGCGCGAAAGCTTTTCTACCACGACTACGCTGACGGACACCTTTTTAGACTACGTTGACGAGATTGACAGAACTCAGGTAAAGGCGCTTAACTATACGTACAACGTCAATATGCACGTTTTGCAAGAGTCTGACGGCAAGTACTCTCTTCGTAGCAGTTGGGCTACTTATGCCAACCAGATGATAGAAGAAATGGAGCTAATCGAGGACAATTACGACGTGCTGTACAAGTCGGAATCGTCAGAAACAGGCTACCCGAGCGACATGACGGAAGTATCGCTGGTGGTAGACAAGTTCAACCGTATCACTCCGTCGACTCTATCTGCAATAGGTATAACGACGGTAAAGAACAGTGACGGTTCGTATAACCCCGTAACCTACGACGAGATTTTCGAAAAGGGCGAATACGTGATAGTTCTCAACGACGGTTGGTATGTTAATAACGGTGACGGCACCTTCCGCACGATTACAAACAGTGAGTACGGCAGTATCAAGGAAGAGAACACGCTCAAAGTAAAGATAGTCAGCATTTTGCGCGCAAAAAACAACAGTTCTACCCTTTGGCTCAACTCCGGTCTGGCGTATCTGCCGGAATTGGCGAAATTCATGGTCAACGATGCCACCAATTCCGAAATTGGACAAGCTCAGCTTGCAACACTGGATAAAAACGTGTTGACAGGAGCAGCATTCAAAAAACTCCCCGACAATGCCAAAAATGCTGACGGCACTTATGTGACGGACGAGCAGAAGCTCGACTATCTCATGTCGCAACAAGTCGCCGCGCTCAAGACATTGGGCGCGTACGCCGTGCCTACGACTATCAAGATTTATCCCAACGACATCGACTCCAGAAATTACATAATCGATTATCTCGAGGCTTGGAATTACGCCCATCCCGACGAAGAGGTAGTTTATCTGGATATAACAGGACTAGCGCTTTCAATGCTGTCTACGTTTATTGACGTAGTGACCTACGTGCTTGTGGCGTTCTCTGCCGTGTCGCTCATCGTGTCTACGGTCATGATTAGCGTAATCACCTACACGTCGGTTATCGAACGCACCAAGGAAATCGGAGTATTGCGTAGCATCGGCGCACGCAAATTCGACATAGCAAGCATTTTTAACAGCGAGACTGCGATTATCGGTACGTTGTCGGGTGTGTTGGGCGTTGCATTTGCGCTCATTCTCGGCGCGGCAATAAACGGAGTGGTGAAATTGTTACTCGGCGTCTCAACGATAGTGCTATTCTCTGCGCCGATAATACTAGGTATGCTGGCGCTGTCTATCGGACTAATGCTAATCGCGGGTCTTATTCCCTCGCGTATCGCCGCCAAGAAAGACCCTGTCGCTTGCCTCAGAAGCGAGTAGCAAAAAACACTTGCAAAATATTGAAACTTAATATATAATTGTTATTGCTCAAAATTTGGGCATAAAACCTTGCTGTACCTACGGTACGGCCACTAAGACCACAAGGAGGTAAATAATTATGAACAGCTATGAATTGTTGTACATTCTGAACAACGAATTGGCGGACGAGGCTCGCGAACAAGTCATCGAGAAGCTCAACGCAGTCGTTACATCGAATGGCGGCACTGTCGACAACGTTGACAAGTGGGGCACAAGACGTCTCGCCTATCCCATCAACTTCAAGAATGAAGGCTTCTACGTTCTCGTCAACTTCACCGCGCCTGCAACTCTTCCTGACGAATTGGAACGC
>JAFLVL010000032.1 GCA_022508325.1 Clostridiales bacterium
GGAAAGCGTGCGAGGTTAACAGCCTCCGCAGGTTCAAATCCTGTTCTCTCCGCCAAATTGAACCTAAATCGAACATTTCGGTTCGGGTTCTTTTTTGTTCTTTTAAGGCTTTTCGCGATATGGTACACATCACGATACCGTTTAGCCTTTTCTTTTTGTTCAAATCTAGTATTTAAGTTTGTGTCTGATTATCGGCTTCCACACAAAGCGACTTGCTGCGAAAAAAGTTAGCATTTAATAAAAATTTTTAGAATTAATTTAAAAAAATCTTGAATTTAACTTAACAAAAATGTTTTTAATGAAGTATATGTATAAGATTAATAGAATATTGGGCTGTAGTTTGGCGTTTTCATGACAATAAAATATTAAATATTGGCTTTTACGGAGGAAGAATGAAAAATAAAGAAAGAAGTATTTGGGCTGAAATTCTAATCGGTTTATTGGTTAATATTGCAGTTGTAATTTTGCTTAAAGTAGTTTCTTATATATGGGATGCAATGCAATGGCAAAATATACATCTTAACTATTTACTGGGCGCTATCATTGTGCTACATTGGATTGGTATTTTCATTTATATTATTTGGCGAAAAAAGTCTTATAAATCCTGTTATTACCCAAGAAAAAGAACAAAATACGATTACATATTCGAGAAAAATATTATCGATTATACATTGGTAAAGTCAAATAATGGCAAAGGAAACGATACAGAATTACATTTGTCCCGCAAAGTAGAAGTACTTTCTAAAAGAAATGGGCTTGACGGTATTCCAGACAAATATGTATGGACAGGGAGAAAAGAGGCTAAGTTACCGACAGGCGGAAAAAATATACGTGCAATCATAGAGCGCAAAGATAAACCGGGCGTATGGAAATATTTACATATATATTTTAATAAACCGATCGACGAAAATGAGTCGATAAACATCGAGTATGATTGGCCAACTCTGACAGATTATAAATCATCATCTCCATTCGTTTCGGCATCTTCCGATATTCCTACTAAACTGCTCGAGTTCAACTTGAATTTCGGTAGCGAACATGCAGGAAAAAAAGTTTATCTTGTGGTGCGCAGATCTATGGACGGCGCGAATATATTATACCAAGAGGAGTACTCGCTTGATGACAAAGGTCAACAAACAATCCCCATTAAGCCCCAAAGATTTAGGTATTATATGGTTTTTTGGACGTGGTGAGTAATATCTTATATTGGGAATCAAGGAGGGTAATATGGTACTGTAATAATAAAAAAGTTGCTACAAAGAAACTTACAACTAGCTATAAAACAAAAACGCACTTCAATATGGGGCATCTTAAACAGATGTCCCATTTTTACATAAAATTTGCGTGTGGAATTAGTTGCACTATTGTACCGCTTTTGCCATTGGTACTTTACATAGTTATTCGTTGTTGGTATAATAGTCATATTGGAGACGAGTCCCACTTCAAAAGACACTAAAGTTACGGTATACTACACAAATTCGCGGATATTACGGAAAGGACGGAGTGTTCACTATGAATGCTACAAGCTACGGCAAAGTAGAATATTTTACCCTCAAAGATACCAAAAACCTGAGTTATCTTGCAAATAATAGCAAAAAAATCTCAGTATACACGCCAAACGGCTACACTACCGGCAAAAAGTACGGCGTTCTGTACATGTTCGACAGTCAGAACTTGTACACCGCGGCAGAAGGAGCAGATAAATCATCCGACAGTTACGGTTCGTGGGCGGTGGACGTCGCCGTAACCGATCTTGTTCAAAACTGCGGTGACGGCATCATCATCGTTGCCATAGACAACACCGACGGATACCGCGATTCCGAGTTGACCATGAGCCAATCCTTCGGCAAGCTTACAAATCTTGCAGACAACAGCAGTTTTTACAGCGGCAAATTGGACGAATTGGGCAACTTCATGGAAGAGACTCTCATGCCATTCGTTCGCGAGCAATATTCGGTAGATACGAGTCGCGAACATACAGGCATTGCAGGCTCATCGTCGGGAGGACTGGCGGCTTACTACCTGGGACTGCGCGACAACGACCTCTACGGCTACATAGGAGCATTCTCTCCCGCCAACGGTCTGTTTGAAACAAGTGCTTGGTCGCGTTTCTATGCAAACAAAGATTTCAGCTTGGGTCGTCCCAAAATCTACGTCTACTGTGGCAAAGGGGATAACAGTCTGGAGGACATGCTACTTCCTGCAACAAAAGAAATTGTCAAGCTGACCTCGTACGGCTTCAATGCAGACAGTATAATCGAAAACTATGTCAGTGGCGGCACACACAGCGAAAACTACTGGCGCACTGCCTTTGTGGAATTTTTGAACAAAATGATAGGATAATATGAAAGGAAGCGATTTTACGTCGCTTCCTTCTAATTTCTTGTTGTTATTCGTTGTCAACTGCCTCGATTTGCTTGATATAAATCTCGTTGCCTCGAAGTAAAAATGTGTGCTCACTGCCGCAGTGTGGGCAGATTTTTCCGTATTGAACGGTGGGGTAATCCTTCAGGCAGTCCTCGCAATGCGTAACGGCGTCAATCTTTTCGATAATCAGCATCGAGTTTTGCAAAACAGGCTCTTTTTTTATTGCCCAGTTCCAGCAGTCTTCAAACAGATGCGGAATAACAGTGGAAACCTCGCCGATTTCGATAGTTACGGAATTTAATTTCTTAACGTTGTTTTCCGCCGCTATTTCGTTGATTTGTTTTATGCAGTGAAACACCACGCCAAGCTCGTGCATTAGTTTTTCTTCTCCTTGGCGGCCTTCTTTCTCGCCTTTACAAATTCTACATCTGATTTATCTTTCTTGGCAAATACGATTTTTGCCGCGCGTTTAGCCATGTAAGGCAAAATATGCTTAAACTTATCTTCGGCGACAACCATTTTGGTTGCCTCTGGGTGGTCGCGATGCAACGTAATTGCGTCAAACTTGCACTTTGTCGTACAAATACCGCAACCGATACATCTATTCTCATCCACGACGGTAGTACCGCAACCGAGACAGCGCGACGTCTCAATCTTGACCTGCTCTTCGGTCAAGGTCTTGTGCGCGTCCGTAAATGACTTGGCATTCACGCTCTCGTCCGTGCCTGCTTCCTGACGCGACGAGTTGTCGTAGCTCTCTACGCGAATGTCGCCGGTGTTGAATTGCACGAACTGTCTACGGTTTCTGCCTATCGTCATGTGACCGTGTTGTACGTAACGGTGCAGTGACTCTGCCGCTTCGTGACCTTGCGCAATAGCATCGATAGCGAACTTCGGGCCTGTGTAGACGTCGCCGCCTACGAAAATATCCTCTTGAGCTGTTTGATAAGTCAAGCTGTCTGCAACAGGTCCGTTGCCTCTGCCAAATTCCACCTTGCTGTCTTTCAATAAATCGCCCCAAACAATAGATTGTCCGATAGCAAATATAACTTTATTTGCCGCGACCGTTATTGTATCCGTTTCGTCATAAACAGGCGCAAACTTGCCGTTGTCGTCGAAAACGCGAGTGCATCTCTTAAACACCACTCCTACAGCCTTGCCTTTCTCCGTCAGAACTTCCTTGGGACCCCAACCGCAGTTGATAACTACGCCGTCCTCTCTTGCCTCGGCAATCTCTTCTTTGCTCGCAGGCATAATTTGTTCGCTTTCGAGGCAAAGCATAGTTACTTTCGACGCGCCGCTGCGAGCTGACACGCGCGCGGCGTCTATTGCAACATTGCCGCCGCCAACCACTACGACTTCGCCCTTTGTTGCGACCTTGCCGGTATTTGCAACTTTGAGATAATCCACCGCCGTCGTTACGCCCTCTGCGTCCTCGCCTGCAATACCGGGCAATCTGCCGCCCTGACAACCGATAGCGACGTAGAATGCCTTGTAGCCCTCTTCACGCAGTTGGTCGATTGTTACGTCCTTGCCAACCTCTACGCCGAGACGAATCTCAACGCCCATCTCCTTCATAACGTCGATTTCCGCTTGAACGACGTCTTTTTCCAATTTGTAGGACGGAATACCGTAGGTCAGCATACCGCCAGCCTTTTCGTTCTTCTCAAAAACAGTGGGATAGTAGCCCATTTGCGCCAAATAGTACGCGCAAGACAGACCCGCGGGACCGCCGCCGATGATAGCGATTTTCTCCGTCCAACGGCCTCTGTTGGAAGCAACCACTATTTCGGGAACATATCTGTGTTCTGCGTTCAAATCTTGTTCGGCAATAAATTTCTTTACTGCGTCGATTGATACTGCTTGGTCAATCGTTCCGCGCGTGCAAGCATCCTCGCAGCGGCGGTTGCAAACTCTGCCGCAAACAGCGGGGAAGGGGTTTTCCTTTTTGATGAGCGCGAGCGCCTCTCTGTATTCGCCTTGAGCTGCCTTTTTGAGGTAGCCCTGAACGGCAATGTGCGCGGGACATGCGGTTTTGCAGGGTGCGGTACCTGTTTCGTGGCAATTTATGCGGTTTTTGTCGCGGTAATCCTCGTCCCACATGTGTTTGCCCCAGGCAAGCTTGTCGGGTAATGGTTGCTTGGGATACGTAACTTCGCTGCCGTCTGCTCTGCACAGCTTTTGACCGAGCTTCAAAGCTCCCGCGGGGCAGTACTCTACGCATTGTCCGCAAGCAACACACTTTTGTCTGTCAACGTGCGCGCGGTATGCCGATGCCGACATGTTGGGGGTATTGAACAGCTGTGACGTACGCAAAGCGTTACAAATTTTCACGTTGCAGTTGCAGATAGCGAAAATTTTGTTCTCGCCGTCGATATTGGTGATTTGGTGAACGAAACCGTTGTCTTCGGCGCGTTTCAGTATCTCCATTGCCTGTTCGTAGGTTACGTCATAGCCTCTGCCTGTCTCGCGGCAGTAGTCAGCCATATCGCCTACGCCTATGCACCAACCCTCGTAGTCGTCCGCGCAACCCTCGTCAAGCTTTTTGCGTCCGTAACGGCAAGAGCAGATAGACGCGCCGATGTGACCTTCGTAGCGTTTGAGCCAGTAGGAGATATGTTCTATATCCATGGTTGTATTTTCCATAGAAATAGCCTTTTCTACCGGAATTACGTGCATACCGATACCCGAGCCACCTGCGGGAACCATAGCCGTCACGTGCTCCAAGGGCAAAAAGGTCATACGTTCAAAGAACATTGCCAGCTCGGGGTGTCTGTCCATGAGCTTGGTGTTCATATTGGTGTATTCTGCCGAACCGGGAACAAACAGCGGCACCCAGTAGTGTCTGTCCTCTTTGTTGTAGGTAGTGCCGGGGATAGGTCCGTCCTTGGTGTACTTGTCGCCGTAATCGTACTCGAACAGTCCGAACATGGAAAGCTGTTCGGCTACCGCGTCGAAGGTAGCGTCATCGTATCCGGAAAGCTGTTTCAGTTCGGCATAAGGATACTTTTTTCTCACTTTCATTTTGAGGAGCAGGTCCAACGCGTGTTCGCGCTCCTCTGGAGTCATTTCGTCCTCAAAAATGCACGCAAAGCCCCAATATTCGGGGTCTTGCGCTTTTATTCCCTTAACCTTTCCCGGCAGTCTGTCTGTAACTCTGCGGACAAACTTCAACAGTTTGGAATTGGGGTTTTTGTCATTCATGTGCGCGGGTACAAATTTTTTGCTCATTTCCGGCATATTACTTACCTTCCTTCTTCCATTGTAAAATATTATATTTTAGCCATTCGGCAAATTTGTCAATTCCTTCCCCTGTTTTTGCGCAAATAGGTATCACCTTCGCGTTGGGGTTTCTCAGTTTGACGTATTCTTCGCACTTTTTAAGGTCAAAGTCGAAGTAGGGCGCGACGTCCATTTTGTTGATAAGCACCAGGTCGCACACGGAGAACATCAAAGGATATTTCAGCGGCTTGTCATGCCCTTCGGGAACGGAGAGAATCATGCAATTTTTGCTGGAGCCAGTATCAAACTCCGCGGGGCAAACGAGATTGCCGACGTTTTCGAGGATTACAAGGTCAACGCTGTTCAAATCCAAACCGTCCAGCCCTTGGCGAGTCATCTCCGCGTCAAGGTGGCACATTCCGCCTGTGTGCAGTTGGATTGACTGCACTCCTGTAGCCTCTTTAATTTTGATTGCGTCGACGTCGGAATCAATGTCCGCCTCCATCACGGCTATATTTAGCTCCTTTTTCAACGCGTTTATAGTCTGTATCAGGGTTGTCGTCTTTCCACTGCCCGGCGAGGACATAAGATTGAGTAAAAACACGCCCTTTTGGCGCAATTCACTGCGTAGCGCGTCCGCATCTTTGTCGTTATTCTCAAATACACTTTTTTTGATTTCGATTACTCTGACTTTGTCCATACAAATACACCTCTTTTTTACGACTAAATTATATATAAATGCCCAGTAAAAGTCAATGTTTACCTCAAAAGATATTCAGTGAAAATTAAGAAAACCCCCTCAAATAACTTTTGAGAGAGTTTTGTATCAACTTTGAGTCAGTCCTTGAAGCGTTGGAGCGTAATAAACCTTGTTTTTTCATTGTCGGGAGCGTCGAAAAGGGTCAAAGTGTCCGACGCGCTACAAGTTACATCTGCCTCGTCAAACTGCGACAAAAATACATCTACGCCGTCCACGTTGAAACTGTGTTCGTCCGTTTTGTAATGCATTGGAACAACAATTCGCGGGCAAACCCCGTCTACGTACCACTTCGCGCCCTTGGCGTCTACCGTAAAAGTGCCCCCGACAGGCAATAAAAGCACGTCACACCCCTTAATTTTGTTCACAATCTCCTCGTCGAAACAGCCTATATCTCCCATGTGCACCACTTTTATGCCGTCGACCAAAAAGCTAAATACGAGATTTGCGCCACGCTTTGCGCCCTTTACGTCGTCGTGAAAGGTTGCGTAGCTTTCCACTGCAATATCGTCGGCGGCGCAAGCTATCACCTCGTCCAAGACGGCAGGATTGCCCAAAATTGCGTCCATGCAGTCGTGGTCGCCGTGATGATGCGATACAGTCACCACGTCACACCTTACGCGCGCCATTTCGAAGCCTGTCATTTTGCCGTCGTAGGGGTCGCAAACTACCGTTGTACCCATTTCGCTGATGATTCTGAAGCTCGCGTGTCCGAGATATTGCAATTTCATAATTTCGCTCCTTAAGTTTTCGATTTTCTACATTTTAACTCACATCACACTCGCTGTCAAGGAGGATTTTTTGCGAGACATATGTATAGAAAGGCTGTTAAAGCAGCTAACTATGGTGTTTTTATCACCATTTAGCGTGATTTTTCGCGTATCGCTAAGTTTTGTAAAAAATGGTAGATTTTTTCTCAAGTTAGTGGTATAATAGATATAAACAAACTTGCTGCACTGGTTTGTGAACGGTTAATTCAACCGTAAATGGAGGCAGTATGAAGGCTTGGATTCTGGAAGACGCCAAAAAGCTGAAAATGCAAGAGTTTCCACCAACCGAAATAAAAGAAGACGAAATAAAAGTTAAGGTCGAAGAGGTTCTTTTGTCCAACTTCGACTACGAGGTTTACTCAGGCGCAAGCAAGCGCAAATATCCATTCATTCTTGGCAGATATGCGGTAGGAGTCGTTTCCCAAGTGGGCGACCCCGAGAACACATTCTTCCAAAAGATGGATAGAGTGGCAATAGAGCCGTACGTTTTCTGCGAAGAGTGCGCAGAGTGCAAAAAGGAACGTTACGACCACTGCGCCAATATGCAAGAGCTGGGCTACAACACCGACGGATTGCTTAGAAATTTTGCCGATTTGCACTACTCGCAACTGCACCGCTTGCCTGACTCACTTTCTAACGACAAGGCGCTTTATGTATCGCAAGTGGCGTTCTGTCTCAACGTTGTGGACGCGTTAAATCTCGAAAAAGGCAGACATATCGCCATTTTCTCGTCGAGCAAGACAGGCTTGATACTTGCGCAGCTGATTGCGTACTATCAGGCGGTGCCCGTATTAATCAGCGACAGACAGGAGCTACTGCAAGCGGCGCGCGAACTGGGAATTTTCTACAACTTCGACGTAGCCAAGACGGACGTAGAAAAGGAGCTGACTCTCATCACCGGCGGCAGAAAGTGCAGTGAAATCATATATTGCTCTAACGGCGACTTTAATTTCAAGGACATATACGACGTTGCCGCTACAAACGCAAATATCTGCCTGGCAGGGTATTCCAACCGAGAAAGCAAGATATCCGTTGCTCAGATTTGCAAAAAGCACCTGAATATCTTCGGCGTGTACAACGGCGCGGGTAGCTACTCGTCGGCAATCAATATGTTGGTGACGGGCACCGTGAACGTAGACCCTCTGATGGGTAAACAAATCAATTTCGACCGCTTCGACGCAGAAATGGCCGCCATCAAACTTGATGATCTTTATTTGAAGTCACCCGTAATTAAAATTAACTAATTAAACACAATTAAATTAACACGAAACGCATAATTATCTGACAAATTATAAATATAAACTGCAAGGTGCAAGCCTTGCAGTTTTTTCGACCTTTAATAACATCATATATCTATCGTATAATTTATCCTATTGGACTTATAATTTGACATTATTATGTCTGTTGCGCGCATAGCTTGAGTATATAGGCAGTTTTTTTGTGATAAATCAACGCGGTTGACTTTTTTCTGTTGCCATTGCCCACTCAAAAAGGCATCAATAGGTACAAGCTGGACTATGTCGCGCAATGATACCGTGTATATTTTTAGCGGCTCTTCCGATTGAATAAGCGGATATGTACCGTCGCTCAACATTTTCGTCGCATCAAGTCGCCCTACTGCGATACGCAATTCGTTTTGGTAAGAATAACCTTTAACCTTATTGAAAAGTGGATTTACTGTGCGTGTTTTGTCCTGCGAATAATAAGTTATATTATTTAACAAAAAAGCGTACTTTCCACTGTTCACCGTCTTTAACAATCTCTCCAAAAACCAATTTGGATGTGTAATCACAACCGCCGTATTTCCAAAATCCTTTAAGCGCGGAGAAGGGGTATCGTAGCATCGCTGTTTTGCATTGTACTCCAATCTATAAAGACACAGGGTATTGAAATACCTTATATCGCCTTGGTCAATTATTCGCGCTTGCTTTATGTGTTGTTTTAACACGTCGGGCAAAAGCTTGAGAAAGCTATCTTCCTCGGCAGTTTTTACTACTTTTACAGTACCTTCGGCTATATCACCGCGAAAATGGTTTGAAAGACTTGGGTCGTCTTTATTTTCTACTGCTCTCCACGAGCCTAATTCACTCAATGAGCGCATAAAAATCTCGCCATCGGCTAAACGTTCTGCCCATTCTCTGTCAAGTATACGTATTAACGCAAACGGCATATTTCGTCCTCCTCTTTTTCTTACAGTACCGTTATCGTTCAGCTTTTATTAAAAAACCGTCAATTACTTGACGGTTTTGTGTGCTACTTCTTTATTTTGTCGACGTACATTGCGGCGGAGAAGCCGGCGATGGCGCCGTCAGAGACGGCGGTCGCGCATTGGCGCATGGATTTGGTACGGCAGTCACCTGCAACGAATATTCCTTCGCAAGACGTCTTGCAATCCTCACCTGCAATGACGTAGCCTTTCTCGTCTAACTTTATCAGCTCGGCAAATTGCTCGTTATGCGGTTCTTGACCGATGGCAACGAATACGGCTTCGGTATCGGCGTATGTAATTGCTCCGTCGCTGTCGCGGTATACCACGCCTTCTACCTTCTCCTCGCCTAAAACTTCCGTCACCGTGACGTTCTTCGTCCAAATAATCTTATTGTTCGCGACAATTCTATCTACAAGCTCTTTGTCACAGAAAAGCCTGTTAAACATGGTTAGCAGTTGCACTTCGGAGCATATTTCTGCCAAATACAACGCGTATTGCGCCGCGCTATTGCCGTCGCCCACTACGCAGACACTCTTGTCCTTGTAAAACGCGCCGTCACACACCGCGCAGTAGCAAACACCATGCTTGTCCTCACCTTGAACGCCCAATTTCTTATGCGAAACGCCTGTTGCCAACACCACGGCCAAGCAATCGTAGCTGCCGTATTCGGTAGTTACGGTGAATCCTTCGTCGGTCTTTGTTATGACGCCGCTGCCCATATCGAATTCCACGCCGTGCGACACCGCTTGCTCGAACATCTTGTTGGCAAGCTCTGCGCCTGCAATCTCCTGCACCGATGGGAAATTTTCCACGCGAGGAGCATTGGCAATCTGTCCGCCAAAGGCGTTTGACTCCAGTATCATCACGCTTTTGCCCGCGCGCGCGGCGTACAATGCGGCAGTCAACCCCGCAGGACCGCCACCTATTACAACTATATCGTACATTTTACTACCTATTTTACACTCTCGATATACTTGCGTACGTTAGACGCGTTCTCGTACACCTTGTAGCTGTCGCCGTCGGCAACGATGAGAGTGGGGGTGAGTTTTATCGCAAATTTCTTAGACAGTTCGGCGTTCTCCATAGCGTTCACGCCGTCGAACTTGACGTTCGCCTTATTCAGCATCAGCTCCGCCATCTTGCAGTTGGGGCAATTCTCTTGCACGAACAAAATGGGCCTTGCGATACTGACTTGTTCTCTGACCTCTTCCGCCTCCAGGTTCATAAGGCACTTTTTGAGGGTGCTCTTCTTGGGCTCGTAGGTTTTGCGCTCCTTAAATTCCTGCGACTTGCCGTCGTTCCAGTTGGCAACAGGACGGTAGTATCCTGTAATGCGGCTGTAAACCTCTGTTTTCTTGTGACAATGCGGGCAAGTCTTTTGTTCGCCTGCAAGATAGCCGTGGTCTAGGCACACCGAGTACGTCGGCGACATTGTGTAGTACGGCAACTTGTAGTTTTCCGCAATTGTGCGCACCAGCTTCATTGCCGACTTCCAGTTGGGCAGTCTCTCGCCCAAAAACGCGTGAAAAACGGTACCCGAAGTGTACAGCGTCTGCAATTCGTCCTGAATATCCAGTGCGTCGAAGATATCCGATGTGAAGCTGACAGGCAAGTGCGAGCTATTGGTATAATATGGAGTTTCGCCCTTCTTGCTGGCGAAAATCATATTGGGATAGAGCTTAGCGTCGTGCTTAGCAAGGCGATAAGCGGTACTTTCGGCGGGAGTTGCCTCGAGGTTGTACAAATCGCCGTACTTCTCCTGATAGTCGGAGAGCCGTTCACGCATGTGGTTGAGTACCTTTTGCGTGAACTTTTGCGACTCTACATGCGTCAAATCCTTAGCAATCCAGCCGGCGTTCAGGCAAGCTTCATTCATACCCACAAGTCCGATAGTCGAGAAATGGTTGTCGAATGTGCCGAGATAACGCTTGGTGTAGGGGTAAAGTCCCGCATCCATCAGTTTCGTAACGGTAGTACGCTTGATTTTCAACGAGCGCGCGGAAATATCCATCATTTTATCAAGGCGTTCAAAGAATTCGTCCTCATTTTTAGACAGATAAGCAATGCGCGGCATATTGATGGTAACTACGCCGATAGAACCTGTGCTTTCGCCACTGCCGAAGAAGCCGCCGGACTTCTTGCGCAATTCGCGCAGATCCAAACGCAGGCGGCAGCACATACTGCGCACGTCGCTGGGTTGCATGTCGCTGTTGATATAATTGGAAAAATAGGGCGTGCCGTACTTTGCCGTCATCTCGAAGAGCAGCTTGTTGTTCTCCGTTTCACTCCAGTCAAAGTCTTTGGTGATTGAATATGTAGGAATGGGATATTGGAAACCTCTGCCGTTGTAGTCGCCCTCAATCATGGTTTCGATGAACGCCTTGTTGACCATATCCATTTCCTTCTTGCAGTCCTTATAGCGGAAGGGCATTTCCTTGCCGCCGACGATACAGGGCAGCTCGGCTAGGTCGTTGGGCACAGTCCAGTCAAGCGTAATGTTGGAAAACGGCGCTTGCGTACCCCAACGGCTGGGAATATTCACGCCGTAAATAAATGATTCGACACACTTCTTCGTCTCGTCGTAGCTGAGATTGTCCGCCTTAACAAATGGCGCGAGATAGGTATCAAACGAACTGAATGCTTGCGCGCCCGCCCATTCATTCTGCATAATACCGAGGAAGTTGACCATTTGGTTGCACAATGTTGCAAGGTGCTTGGCGGGCGCAGAGGTAATTTTGCCAGTGACACCGCCCAAACCCTCTTGAATGAGCTGTTTTAAAGACCAACCTGCGCAGTAGCCTGTCAGCATTGACAAATCGTGCAGGTGAATTGCGCCGCTACGGTGCGCCTCTGCAATCTCCTCGTCATAAACCTCGCTAAGCCAATAGTTTGCGGTGATTGCGCCGCTGTTAGACAAAATCAATCCGCCAACGGAATAGGTGACGGTGGAGTTCTCCTTTACGCGCCAGTCGGCAATCTTCAAATAATTGTCCACCACTGACTTGTAGTCGAGGAAGGTTTCCATTGCTTTACGCGCGTTTTCGTGTCTTTTGCGGTATAAAATGTATGCTTTGGCGACGTCGGCATAACCGGCTTGAATAAGTACGGTTTCTGCGCTGTCTTGAATGTCCTCTACCGATACCACGCCCTCGTGAATCTTATCCATAAAGTCGGCAGTAACCTTCAACGAAAGCATGTCGATTACATCGTCGGTGTAGGGCTTGTTGAGCTCTGTAAAAGCGCCTTTAATGGCTTGACTTATTTTAGAAAGCTTGAATTCGATAATTTGACCGTTTCTCTTCCTGACCTGATACATTTTAATCCTCCGTAAACTTAACTTTCAGATTGGACTTCACTCGTTTTCTCCAAAAGCGGTGTTCTTCTATTTTATAATAGACACTTTGTAAAGTCAACAGTTGAAACACAATATATAGTGGAATTTTTTCACTTCTGACACAAGATATGGTATGTCTATCATAGGGCTGTGTCAGACATACAAACATATTTAGAGCATAATTTGCCACTCATATAACACGATGTTCGTATATTACGCACAAAACGGCTTCACGTCGCACGCAAATGCGCATGAACGCTCGTTGCAGATTGTTTTGTAGCGCAGCACGTTCGCCTCTTTAATCAACTAACCGTAAAACGTAATGTACTGAATTAGTCTATTACCTCGATGGCGTTGACAGGGCAGATTTCCGCGGCTTCCTGCACCTTATCGGCGTGCAAATTGGGGTCGCCCGCCACCTCGGACATACCGCTACTGTTCAGTTGAAATACCTCGGGACACACGCCCTCGCACATTCCGCAACCGATGCAATCTTCATTTACTATAGTTTTCATATTAGCCTCCTGATTTTTGTTTTACAATAAGTATATACAATTCAACAGGACAAAAAAACGGCAACATATAAATAATAATCACGAAAAATATCGCTACTATTACGTCAGCCCGGCACTTCCTTGAGCTTTGCCGTGTACAACGCCATGCAAAACGCCGGTGCCGATAACGATAACGGTTAACCTTTTCACCGCTTCGCCCCGCGCAAAAGAAAAAACACCGAGATTTCTCTCAGTGCTTCTAATGGTTGCCCAAGCGTTACCGAGTTAGAACCTTGGTCAGAGATTAATGACACCCAAATTTGCAATCTGCCAATTTGCCATGATACAATTGTATTAGGGGACTAAATAATTGAAATTAGTTTAAGGGAGGTGTATAATATTTATGTCACTTATTAGTCAACTAATAGAGCGACTTTCTAATAGGTTCGACGGTTACAACTGGGTTATACGAAATAATGTTTCTTCTAAAACCATTGAGACTTGCGGTGGCGCGGCAACGGAAGATCCGATAACTCACACTTGCGCAAGGTGCGTTGCTGCAAATAAAACTGCATACAGACCAAACGAGGTATGCACTGATGGACATTTAAATTGCAAATGCACATACGAGAATGGCAATGTTGTTGTAAAAGTAGATTTTCCAATGTCAAAACTAACCGGATACCTATTTAAAGATGCCAATAAAACAAAAATGATGCACAAAATAGGTTACAGAATTGAAGATAGCGAAGCATTGCATCAAACGCTATCTGCCGTAATCAAAAAACAATATGACGAAGGCAATTACAAAGTAAATTATCTCAATGTCAATGGCGTACATGTTCAAATTGATACTGTAATTATCGGAAAAAGAGACCATGAAGGAGAATTGCACAAATGTTATGTTGGCTGTGTGTTGTGGCCACATGGCAAAATTAAAGTGGCAACACCACTGATAGTAACGGATGTATAAAAAGGAGAATGTAAATGAAATTGTTTGATAAAGTGAGACTCATCTCAGATAAAAAGCAATACGAAATCGATGGCGTAAAAAAAGGTGAAATCGGCACAATTATTCAAGAGTGTCTGATGTTTACCAGAAACAAAATTGGATGTTTTGACGTCGAATTCTTCCCTACATCGCCAAGCAAGGTGGTTTATGTTAGTGTAGACATTTGCGATTTAGAGTTAATAGAAGAGTCTTCTATGACTGATGAAGATATTTTAGAGTGTATTTCTTCTCATGATCCGTCAAAATGGTGTAAAGTAGTTGATGGTTACATAATGAACTTAAAGGGTGAAAAACTCAATAAAATTCCCTACCAATATGACAGTTGGGGAAAGGGATACGAGGATTAATAAAATGCATTAAGCAAAGACCTCAACCGATGGTTCGGTTGAGGTCTTTAGTGGTTGCGGGGGCAGGATTTGAACCATACGACCTTCGGGTTATGAGCCCGATGAGCTACCAGACTGCTCTACCCCGCGATAT
>JAFLVL010000033.1 GCA_022508325.1 Clostridiales bacterium
CGAACAACATACTATGTTGTTCGCTTAACGCTTCGTCCCAACTGCGCTACACCTCAATGCTATATTATTATAGCCGATAAACATTGAAATTGCAACTAAAAGTCACATAAAAGTCTTTGTGACAATTCAAAAGGGGCGACCCATTATGGGCAGCCCCTTTATTTGTTGAACGTTACAAACCGAAACCTTACTCTTGAACTTCGGAAATTACCAAATCGGCAATGTAAGCTGTGTCGTCATTATTTTTTTGAGATGAATCTTTCGTGTATTGGAAAGACAGAGTGTCTCCTGCATTCAATGTGATGGTATAAGTCACATAGTTAGTGCTTCCTGATATAGCGGAAATCACGTCACTGCCGTTTTTCTGGATGGATAGTTTATCGTAATTACTTTCACTTGAAACTTTGTAGCGGAAAGTGATTGTGATTGTATCCGTTGCAGTAATGGTGAAATAGGACGTTGAATTATCTTTATTTTGGTTTGATGAAGTCCATACGCCGTCATTGTACTGGAATGGGTACGAAGAGCTTTGGCTGACTGAGTAGGGCAAAACCTGGTCGCATTCTGTGCACTTACCGTTACTGCTGACTGTGTGAACGAGATGTTTATCGCATCTGGTGCAATATCCGTTATTGCCTAATTCATGACCAAGCGCAGGTATTTCATTGTCAATTTGCTCTTGGCATCTTGAACATAGACCGTGTTCGTATCCCGGCTCTTCACAATTCGGTTGAGTGTTGTCGGATACGTCAGATATGTCGTGACCGAGTGCGGGTACGACGTAGATAAACTCTTGGTTGCAAACAGTGCAGATTGTTCTGTTTTGTCCCGGTTCGGTGCAGGTGGGTTCGGTTACAACTTCAAGATCGCCAACCGTCAGTTCGGTAGAGATGTTGCCGTCGTCGTCCCATCTCCACTCGTTATCGTTATGCACGCAGTTAGTGCTGTTTTGTACGAGTACAGTTGCGTTTGTCAATGCCGTGTTGCCGTTATAGACGGATACGTTGCTCCAATTGCTACCGCAATAATACACGGTCGTCAATCTCGTACAATTTGAGAATGCGTAGCTATTCACAGTGTACAGTTGTGAGGGAAGAACGATGTATTCCAACGAAGAACAACCGCTGAATGCGTATGTGTCAATTACCGATACTTTATCCAGAACGATTGATTGCAAATTCGAGCAATTGTAAAATGCATAACTACCGATACTGTATGAATCGTACGCGTAGTATCTGAAGTTCAATTCGGCTTTTGTCAAAGATCTCCAACCGTAGAAAGCGTTATTCGCAAGTTGAATAACATTGCTGTAAATTACGCTTGCCAATGATGTGGGAACATAGTAGTTATTCGCAGTGTAGAGTCTGTCTGTATACGGATAATCAGAGTAGTACTCGGAGTTTGCGGAGAAGAGATTGGATACGTTTACCGTTTGCAAATTGCCGTTATAGTAGTTGTAGCTCTCTATGGTCAATTTTGTCAAAGAAATACAGTCGCCGAGAATTGCTGAACCAATGATTGTCACTTTTTCAGGCAATGTGAATTCGGTGATGCTGTGGCAGCCGTAGAATGCGTAGCTGCCAACTTGCTCCAACGCTTCAAATTCGGGAACTTCTTCCAGTTTGTAGCAGTTGTAAAATGCGCTTGCGCCGATAGACGTTACGTTGTCGCCATTATTATTAACAGTAACAGTATTCAAGTTTTCACAGTCGTAGAACGCGTAGTTGCCAATGGCAAACTCAACTTCGGTGGAGCCGTCGATCAAAGCCCACGAGCGGAAGCTGAGACTTACCGTCCGTAAGCTTTTCCAGCCACGGAATGCACTTGCAGCCAAAGCGTTTACATTGCCAAGAGACACTTCGTGCAGTGAATAAGGAACATATACGCCGTTGGCGCTATATAACGGAGCGTAATATAGGTCGTCCAATTCGGACATAACCGAAGAGTACGAGGAGAACAGATTTGACAAAGGCGCAGAGGCGTAGTTCGCACTACCTGTAACTTCGGGGTCGGTTACCCAGTTGTATTTCTCGATAGTTATTTTGCTCAGATTAATGCAGTCTCCTAAAATAGCGTTGCCGATAACATCCAGATTAGAAGGCAGAGTAATCTCCGTCAAGGAGTGGCAGCCGTAGAATGCGTAGTTGCCAATTGTTTCCAAATTAGAAGGTAACGTCAGAGAGGTCAATGTCGCGCAGTTGTAGAATGCCTGCGAACCGATTGATGTGAGCGAAGAAGGTAGCGTCAGGCTTCCCAACCTCTTGCAGTTGTAGAATGCGCGGTCGCCGATACTCTCAAAGCCTGTTGGCAAAGATACGGATTGCAAATTTTCACAACCGTAGAAGGCTTCGCCGGGAATGTTGTTAGAAGAGATAACTTCCACTCTGGTGTACGTTGTGCCGTCGTCTCCGTACACGTTGTAGTTGCCGTTGTCAAGCAGAGAGTTTACGGTCACAGAGGTCACTTCGGCGCTGTTCTTGAAAGCTCCGCTGAGCAATGACGGAGTGGCGTTTACCGTTACGGAAATAGAACGCGTGTAGCTGTCTTGTTGGGAGGTCATTCCGTATACGGTATCAAACGACCAACCGTAGCTGTTGGCGACGGAGTATCCCAAGAAGGGGATATTTACTTGTTGCAAATTTTCTGTGTTGCCGAATGCGCCGCTACCGATATACGTTACGCCATTGGGAATGTTTACGCTGCTGAGCTTTGTGCCGTAGAATGCATTAGTTCCTATGTAGACGAGGTCAGTAAAGCTCGAGAAATCAATACTGGAAAGGGCCGTGCCGCTGAATGCAGCGGATTGAATACTCCTTACTGACTTCGCGCCGCTGAATTGGGTCAGGCTGTCGCACATTGCGAAGGTTCCCGTACGAATTACGGAGACGCTGTCAGGCAAAGTAATAGACGTCAGCGATTGGCAGCTGTAGAATGCGCCCATTCCAATATCATTGAGGCTATCTGCAAAAGTTATGTTGGTGAGAGCCGAGCAGTTTGCAAATGCGTATTCGCCGATTTTGTTGCCAACAGAGGTGTAGATTTGTCCCGGCAATGTTACCGTTTCCAACGATATGCAACCGCGAAATGCGTTGTCCTCAATGGTGAATTCCAATGAAGGATTAGCTTTGGTAAGGTCTACCGTAGTGAGAGTTAGGTTGCCCTTGAAGGCTTCCTCGCCGATACCTACGATGGAGATACTTTTATTGTCGATTGTGACGGCTTCCTCTATTTCTTTGAGGGAGAGGTTCGTGATTGAACCTTTGACGCCGGTAACGATCAGGTTGTTCGTGTCCTCGCCTTCCAGCGTGACGTAGGATTTACTTCCGTCTTTGACAAGGTATTTCACCTCGTATTGTTTACCTACGTAAGAATAGCCATAACCCGAATCTGAATCGAAGTAAATAAATTCCATATCTTTGTCGTCGATGATGGCATCTCCTTCAGAGTAATTGGGCGCGGTCGTTTTGGTATTGTTGTTTATGCATGCTGTCAGCGCTACTGCACAGCAAAGCACACAAATCAAACACAAAATGAGCAATAGTGTATTTCTGTTTTTCATTATGCCTCCTTTTTCCGTTTTGCGGAATAATTGTTTAATAATACTCGTCGCATACCATTAAATAGTATATGAGCACCCACTGAAAGTCAAGCGATTTGTGCGCATGTTTATAATGTTTTAATTAAAATATATATAATTGTTGCAAGAATTGAAGCAAAATGCTATACTTAGAAAAAACAATAATTACAAGGAGACAACATGAAAAAGTTTTTTGCAGAGTTCAAAAAGTTTATTTCACGCGGCAACGTCGTGGATATGGCTGTCGGCGTTATCATCGGCGGCGCGTTCAGCGCAATCGTTACGGCGCTCACGAACCAAATTTTAATGCCCATTATCAATTGGATTCTCGCTGCTATAATCGGCAAAGAAGGTATGGCGGGCGCGGTCACGATCCTCAGCGCAGGCACCGACGCAGACGGCAACTTCAGTCTCGCGGATTCCATCTACATCGACTGGGGCGCATTTATCACGGCAATTATCAACTTCTTGCTTATCGCATTGGTACTTTTCCTCATCATCAAGGCTTTGAATGCAGCAAACCAAGGATTGAAGAAGGGCAAGGACAGATTTGCGCCCTTCACCAAGGAAGAGGTTCGCGCGCTGAGAAAGCAAGGCAAGTCTTTTGCTGAAATCGAACAGCTTGCCAAGGAAAAGGCAGCAGCAGACGAGACGGCGGCGGCGTTGGCAGCAGAAGAAGCTGCAAAGAACGCTCCTAAATCTCAAGAGCAACTGCTCGGCGAGATTGTAGAGCTTTTGAAAGAAAAGAAGTAATACTGCAACAAGAAAAATCCGCGTTTTAACGCGGATTTTTTTATTTCGCCAATTCGTAAATTGCTTTCAAATACAGCTTTGCCATGAGTTTGAGATTGTTTAGGTCTATGCACTCGTTTGGCATGTGTATCGTTTGCTCCTCGTCGGGGAAGAGCGGACCGAACGCCACGCAGTTGGGCAGGCAACGGCTGTACGTGCCACCGCCAATGGCAATGGGTTCAAGCTTGGCTTGCATTACTTCATTGTAGACGTTCATGAGTGTTGTGACGAGCTTGCTGTCGGAGGGGACGAACAGAGGCTCGCTGATATGCCACGGACGGACCTCGAATTGCTCAGGCGTGTTTTTGCGGAGCAAAGCGTACATGTCGTCACAGCGATAGGTAACGGGGAAGCGAATGTCTACCGTCGCCGTCAGCGTTCCGTCACCAGCAGTTCTCAAAACTCCAAGGTTACAGGTCAGTTTGCCGCTTTCTTTGTCGCATAGGTCTATTCCCCACGATTTTCCGCTCGTATCTATAACTTTTTCGGCAAGGAAGCGCAGAGTGCCGTTGTCAGGGAAGTTCGCGGCGAGCATTTTCAACATTGCGTGGGTGGCGTTCAATCCCTCGTCGGGTGTACTGCCGTGCGCAGACTTGCCGAGAGTAGTGTACTTATAGCCTTTCGCCGTTTTTTCGCGTGTAATATCATTTTCCCATTCGCCCAGATTCAATTCGGACGAAGAAGTGAGCGTACACAGCGACGGTACGACGTTGGCGCGTTCGCCGGCGGTAATAGTCACGCCTTTTGGCAGTTTGCCACATACCACGTCAAATTGGTAAATGCCTTTCTCGCGGTTGATTACAGGAAAATCTCCGTCGGGCGAGAAGGAAACAGTCGGGTAGGGCATCTTGGTGAAGTAGTGCTCTACGCATTGCATACCGCTCTCTTCGTCGCAACCGAAGATAAGACGTATTGTTTTGCTTGGTACGAATCCTGCGTCCTTTAGGGCTTTCACGGCGAAGAGGCAGGCGAACATGGGACCTTTGTCGTCCATAGTTCCGCGTCCGTACAGCTTGCCGTCGTGAATTTCGCCGCTATACGGTGGATAGAGCCATTCTTCCGCTTTGGACGGTACGACGTCGAGGTGACCGAGAATGCCCAGCACTTCGTCTCCTGTTCCCGTGAAGTCGGCGTGACCGGCGTAGCCGTCGCAGTCGTATGTAGATAGACCTATTGACTCCGCCAGCTTCAACGTGTAATCGAGGCACGCTCTGACATTTGCGCCAAAGGGCGCATTTTCGGTTGTCTGTCCCTTTTCTGTATTGAATGAAATGACCTTTTGCAGTGACGCGACGAGTTCGTCAAATTGTTCTTCAAGTAATAGTTCTGCGTTTTTCATAGTAATATCCGCCTTTAGCAAATTTTCTCGCTTATATTATACACAAAATCTGTATATTGTGGTATCATATTAGCGAAAAAACTTACTGTCGGAGAAAATTCACTTATGGCACACGAGAACAAAGGACATCGCGCCCGCCTTCGCGCACGTATTATGAAGGAAGGGCTTGACGGTTTTCAAGATCACGAAGTGTTGGAATTTTTGCTATTTCAGTTTCTGCCGTATAAAGATACCAACAAAATCGCTCACAATTTACTCAACAGTTTCGGCAGTTTTTCGGAAGTAATTAATGCCAGCCCGGAGCAGTTGATGACGGTGAAAGGCGTATCTGAGGTTACTGCGTGCAACCTTACAATATTAAAAGAGGTATTTGTACGTTACCGTCGCGCAGATCTCAACAAAGTTAACCTAAAGGATTCGGGAGATATCATCAAGTATGCCCGCTCCCTTGTTGAGGATAACTATTGCGAGAAGCTGGTCGTTGTCTATCTCGACCACGGCACGAAATACAAATTTAGCGAAGAATTCACCTCGGGCAAGATTGACAAGGTGAATGTCGAAACCAAAGATATAGTGTCTACGGCTGTGCGCGTCAACGCCGCGGGAGTGATGCTCTTTCACTGTCACGTAAACGGTCTATGTCAACCAAGTGAAGCCGACAAAGAATTCACAAAACAACTGTTCATAGCCCTTGCGTCCATAGACGTGATGCTACTTGAACACGTTATTTTTAACGGTAGCGATCAATTTTTCAGCTTTTATCAAGAAGGCTTAATCCAAGAGATTTCGGCAAAATACAGAGAGTCATTTTAGAGGTATATATGTCACAATTACGCACGCGCTTTGCGCCCAGCCCTACGGGGTATCTTCATATCGGCGGACTTAGAACCGCGCTATATTCCTATCTTTACGCCAAGAAAAACGGCGGAAAATTCATTCTTCGTATCGAGGACACCGACCAAGGACGTTACGTCGAGGGCGCGGTAGAGATAATTTACAGAACGTTGCATGAGACAGGGCTAAACTACGACGAAGGTCCCGACGTTGGCGGCGACTACGGTCCGTATATTCAGAGCCAACGCGCAAATGAATATATGTTTTACGCTAAAAAGCTCGTTGAAAGCGGCCATGCGTATTACTGTTTTTGCAGTGAGGAGCGTCTCGAGAGCCTTCCCGCCGTCAACGGCGCGCGCAGATACGATAAGCATTGCCTGTCGCTCAGTAAGGAAGAGGTGGAGAAGAGAATTGCCGCTGGTGAGAAGTTTGTCATTCGTCAAAATATGCCCACCGAGGGTAGTACGACCTACCACGACGCGGTATATGGCGACATAACTATCGACAACAGCGAACTCGAGGACCAAATTCTTATCAAATCCGACGGAATGCCCACCTACAATTTCGCCAACGTCATTGACGACCATTTGATGGGCATAAATTGCGTTATGCGCGGAATAGAATACCTATCCAGCACGCCGAAATACAATCTTTTGTACGATGCGTTGGGTTGGGAGCGCCCCATGTACATTCACATGCCGCCCATTATGAAGGATGCGCAGCATAAGTTGTCCAAGCGCAATGGCGACGCAAGCTATGAGGATTTGATTGTGAAGGGATTTTTGAAGGACGCGATTATCAACTACATTGCATTGCTCGGTTGGTCTCCAAAGGATGACACTGAGAAGATGAGCTTTGACGAATTGCTGGCTAAGTTCGACGTGTCAGGTATCAATAAGAGTCCGTCCATCTTCGACCCATTGAAGCTTGCTTGGCTCAATTCGCTGTACATTAAAGAAATGTCCCCCGAGGCGTTTGCCGAATACGCAACTCCTTGGATTGATAATTGCTACCTCAAAAATTTTGACAAAGCGTTGGTATGCAAATTGATACAAAGCCGCATAGAAACCTTTGCGGAAATCGAGGACAAACTACGCTTTTTGGTAGATTTCGGCGCGTTTGACAGCAGTCTCTACGACAACCAAAAGCAAAAGACCGACGCAACCGTCGCCAAGGAAATTTTACCCTTGGTGCGCGACAAGTTTGACAAGGTTAAGACGTGGGATAATCAACACCTATACGAAGCCTTGATAGAACTGGCGCAAGAACTGGGCGTCAAGAACGGCAAAGTGCTGTGGCCCGCACGTATTGCCCTGACGGGACTTGCCGCTACCCCCGGTGGAGCAAGCGAAATCGCCGAACTCCTCGGCAAAAGCGAAACCCTGCGCCGCTTGGATTCCTCAATTGCTCAATTAAATTAATTTCAGCTATAAACAGCCTTACACCTTTATGTAAGGCTGTTTTTCCGTAACAATGTCAGAGAGACTCACATGCGCGAGAGAAGGGTTTTTCTGTAAAAATCGAAATAAAAGTACAAATTCATTCAAAAGTCGACAAAATGCGTTAAAAAGTCGCAATTTAGGGCAAATATTTTTGAACAAAAGTGCTTAAAGGCGTTAAAAAGTCTTGATTTCTGTCAAATTTCGTGTTAAGATAAGAGTGTGATTTAACAGGAGACAGGTTATGAAAGACGACAAACGCAACAATTATTCGCAACACGAATTTATGATGAAGCTAGTGGTCGGCAACGGCATCGAAAGCGTAGAGGAAGCGGTGCATCGACTGTTCTTTGCGCTAGGGTTCAAAAGTAAATTGCTCGGTACTACCTATCTCAAAGAGGCGATTAGGCTATGGTTTGGTTTTCCCGCAACGAAGCGCGTGGTGTTGACGGCGGATATCTACCCACGCATTGCCAAAAAATTGGATTCTACGCCCGACCGCGTTGAGCGCGCTATTCGCAACGCAATTATCGACTGCTATGACAAGGGCAAGCTGATTTGGTACAACGACTTGGTACGCAGTGAGATTGTGTGTCCGCCGTACAAACCCACCAACGGCGAATTCATATCCAGCGTCGTCAGTTGGTTACGTATACAATGTCGCCAGCACGCAAGGCAGATGACCTTTTTGGAATACGTTGAGATATAGGCTCGGGCATTCGAATTGGCGCCTAGCGTTTCACGATGTCGCCAATCCGAACACCCTCGCCTACATAGAGAATGTCGCTTACAATACTGGTAGAATATATAATGCCAAGAGAAAAAAGGCTCCTCTGAGGCGAGGACAGAGTCCGACCCCAGCGTCTTTCGAATAAAGCGCGCGGTAAGGGAATTTTGACGCGGAGCGGACTGAGGGGCTGTAAAAAAGAAGTGGCGCTTAGCCACTTCTTTTCATGTTATTGTTCGCAAATATAAATCTATTCGGCATCGGGGCGCGCGACAAATCCCAGCACCATTCCGCCGGTGCCGAGGTGTACGCCTATAATTGGCGAAAGAGTGCGTATTTTGATTTCGGCAAGTGGGCTGACCGCCTTGATTTTCGCGGCAAGCTCGTTGGCATAGTTTTCTTCGTCGGCGTGGGTGATATATACAGTTTGTGGGTGTTCAACGTCAGCTCTTTCGAGGTAGTATTCTACCATTTTGTTGGTGGACGCTTTGTATCCGCGTTCTTTTCCCCATACACTCAACGTGCCGTCCGGCATGAATTGAATGAGGGGCTTGATTCCGAGCAATCCGCCCACGAACGCTACAGTTTTGCTTATGCGTCCGCCGCGCTTCAATGTGTCGATATCGTCAATATAGGCGCAAGCCCGCGTTTGACTTCTGAATTGCATTAGATCGGCGTAATTTTCCAGTATAGAGAGCCCTTTTTCTTTGTTCTCGATCATGCGTTCGCAGATAATGCCTTCGACACCGGTCGCGCGCATAGAGTCCACGGGTAGAACGTCCATGTCTGGGTATTTTTGTTTCAACTCCTCTGCGGCAGTGCAGGCAGAGTTGAATGAGGAAGATAATCCACTGCTTAGGCATAGGCACAGTACCGATACGCCCGCCTTTAAATAGTGTTCAAAGTATTCCGTCCACTTGGCAGGGGTTATCTGCGTCGTGCTCATGGGCGCCTTTTCGCGAACGAATTGGTAGAATTGGTCGGTGCTCATGCCGTTCTCGTCGTCGGTGTAGGTGTAAACCTCGCCACTGATTATGAACTCCATAGGCAATATTCTGACCTTTCCGTCAAGGACGTAGTCTCGTAAAATATCTCCTGATACGTCCATTAGCAGAGCGTAGTCTTTCATAGCTTCCTCCTAAGCGCCACCTTTACAAGTGTCAGTAATCCTCAATATTGTAATATATAAGCACTTTTGTGTCAATTTGTTCGTTACGGCAAGTACGAATTCTGCAAATGTGTAAAGGTCGCTCGGGTATTCGTCTCGGGGCCTAGCGCTTCACGATGTCCCCAATCCAAATACCCTCGCGCCTGTACTCGCTGATGCTCATGTTTTGTGATAATTACAATCCTACTCACCAGATAAAGTTCGCTTTTGCCGCTTCGCCGTTGTCTATCAATATATTTTGCGCAGTCATAGACTTGTTTATTACAGCAACGAAATACGTCCATTCGGCAATTTCTTCGACGGTTGCCCATTTTTTGAGCGGAGTTTCGTCCATAACCTGTTGCCACAGTTCGGGGTTGTTTATTACGTGTTGATTGAGCGGTGTCAAGACGCCTCCCGGAGAGAGGCTGTTGCTCGTCGCGCCCCAATGGGCAATGCGCAAAGCCACGTTTTTCATATATGCAACCATACCGCCTTTGCTTGCCGCGTATTCGGGAAATTCCGACCCTGTCTCCGCGCTTGCCGACGCAATAAATACCACGCTTTTGATTGCGGGTTGAATTGCGTACTTTTCCGTAACGGCAATAGTGCCCTTGAGGTTTACGTCAATGTCATTGCCCGAGTCCTGAACCCCGGCGTTGTTGACGAGAACTTCCACGCCGTCTATTTCGGGCAATTTATCGCATATATCGCCTACAACGTGACTGTAATTTTTGTGTTGAATACTAGCGGACAGCTTGTCTATACCGACAACAGAATGTCCGCAACTAAGGAACTTTAACGAGATTGCTCTGCCTATTCCGCTCGATGAACCGGTGATTACAATTTTCATATCTATCTCCAAATAGTATTTAGTTTTCTTTATTCTCATTGTCGGACATTAAAGGCTCCTCTGTGCAAGGGGAACTGTCTGCGTCAGCAGAATGAGGGTCTGTTCTTAAAGAGCGCTTTAAGAAAACAAATCCCAGCGGCGAGAATACCGCCTCGCACAGCAGTTCCACAATCATTCCCGTTGCCGCGCAGGTCAGGCATTGCACGACAGTCCACCCGAAAAAGAAATGAGAAACCAGTAGTGCGAATACGAGATTGTCCACGAACTGCGCGATTGCCGTCGAGACGTAGGTTCTGCACGCATACGCGCCGAATCCATCGGGATTTTTCTTGAATGCGCGGCCGACAAAGAAATTGCTGAAATTGTTGACGACTGCAGACACGGCAAACGCCACCGCGCTGCCAAGCACGACGTACCATGTGCCGCCAATGGTGTTGTTGAGCGCCTCATTTACCACGTCCTGTTCGCCCAACTCAAAGTATTGCGCCCAAGTGCCGCCGATTTTGCTAACGGCAAAAAATAACAAGCAAGCCAATAGGTTGATTGCCATTGCCAACAGAGAAATCTGCGTTGCGGCCTTCGGACCGAAACGCTTCGTCAGCACGTCCATGCACAGAAAGGCAATCCAAGACACGACTATGCCGCAGTCGAGGGCAAGCCAATCTACGCCTGTATCGATACTTTTGTTTGCGAGTAGGTTCATGGCAAAAACTGCCAGAATAAATAAAGAAAGAATGAGCGGTGGAACGGATTTGAGTAAAAGTTGAAATTCGGCGAACGCCTTTTTGATTTTTTCTTTCACGAAAGGTCTCCTTGTATTTTTTAAGATGGTTAGCCACGAGAGTGGTTTGTCAAGGCAACATCTTTTATTACTATTGGATTATACTAAAAGTTCGCGATAAAGTCAAAGAAAATAGGGCGGTGCTAATCACTTGTAAAATATATGGTATTTTGATATAATACTAAATACAATAAGGAGACGTTATGAAAACAAAGATAGGAGGACAAGCCGTATTAGAGGGCGTAATGATGCGCGGCGCGTCGAGTATGGCGTTGGCTGTGCGCGACGAAACTGGGCAAATCCGCATGGAGAGCACCCGTCTTGCCACAAAAAAGCCCTGGTACAGAAAGGTGCCGTTTATTCGCGGCGTAGTAAACCTCATTGTATCGATGATTGACGGTATGAGCATTATCAGCAAGTCCGCCGAAGTCATGGTAGAGGACGTAGACACAAGCGAAGGCAAGGACATGGGACTCATCATGGGCGTATCAATAGTTCTCGGCGTGCTGTTGGCGTTGGGACTTTTCATCGCATTGCCAACAGGTCTCACCGAACTCATTTTCAAAGGATTTAACCTTAGCAAAGAGCAGTTCGCTTGGTTGAAGTCATTGATTGAAGGCGTCGCAAAAATTGTTATACTCGTGCTTTACATGGTCGGCATTTCGCAGATGAAGGAGATTCGCCGCGTGTTTATGTACCACGGCGCAGAGCACAAGACTATCGCGTGTTTCGAAAACGAGATGCCGCTAACCGTCGAGAACGTGCAGAAATGCAGTCGTTATCACGACCGTTGCGGCACCAGCTTTCTCGTATTTGTGGTGGTGCTGTCGGTGATACTCATGATGGTATTGGACGTGGTGTGCCAGGCACTGAGCTTCACGCTGTTTATTGAGAATTGGTGGTTGAGGGCGCTACTCAAAATTGCGTTGTTGCCTCTGACCGCCGCAATCAGCTACGAGATGCTAATGCTACTTGCGCGCTCTAATTTTATACTCTTCCGCCCTTTGAAGTGGCTTGGCAAGCAGTTCCAAAAGCTTACGACACGCGAGCCCGACGACGGTATGTGTGAGGTAGCAATAGCGGCGTTTAATAAGGTGTTGGAGATGGACGCAGATTTGACCGTTCCCGAAGAGCATTTCCCCGCGCCTGTGACTCTCGCCGAATTCAAGGAGCAAGTCAAAGCTAGCGGAATTCACGAAATTGTTGGCGGTGACTTTGACTGGCTGGTGTGCGCTATACTCAATGTTAAAAAAGAAGTGGTGACAAAGAACGTCAAAGTGCCGTTCGGTTGGACGGTGCGCCTGAACAAAATGAAGGAACGCCTTGACAGCGGCGAGCCGTGGCAGTACGTCGTCGGCAAGACAGAATTTTACAACAGAACGTTTGTTGTCAACAAAGACGTGTTGATACCGCGTCAAGAAACGGAGCTTGTGTGCGAACAGTTGCTGAAACGTACAAGTAACGGCATTAAACTGCTTGACTTGTGTTGCGGCAGCGGTGTATTGGGTATAACTGTCGCCTTGGAGAAGGGCGCAAAGGTAACTCTTGCCGACGTAAACGCAGAAGCGTTGAAGGTCGCCAAGCAAAACGCCAAGCTCAACAAGGCAAAGGTAGCCTGCGTACAATCGGATATGTTTCTGAGTGTCAAGTCAAAATACGACGCAATCGTGTGCAACCCTCCCTATATCGAGAGTGATGTGATTGAAACGCTTGACGACAGCGTGAAAAAATACGAACCGCATCTGGCTCTCGACGGCGGCAAAGACGGTCTTGACTTCTACCGCGTATTGGCAGAGCAAGCGCCTTTGCATTTGAACGACAAAGGCTTATTGGTTTTGGAGATAGGCTACAATCAAGGCGAAGCGGTCAGAGCGTTACTTGAAGATAAATTTGTCGTTGAAGTGATGAAGGATTATAGCGAAAACGACAGAATTGTAATTGCAGAATTGAAATAATAAAGGTTGAAGTTATGTTAGAAAAATTGGAAAAAATAGTGTCGCGATACGACTTCTTGACGGAAGAAATCTCCAAGCCCGAAGTCATTGCCGACAATAATAATTGGAAAAAGCTTGTCAAGGAGCACAGCAATCTCACGCCGATAGTCGAGTGCTACAACCAGTACAAGAAGGCGAAAGGCGAGCTGGACGCGAATATGGAGTTGCTTGATGTCGAGACGGACAAAGAAATGCTGTCTTTGCTCCACGAGGACGTGAACGTTCAGAAGAAAAACCTTGATGAATTGCTTGCTCAGCTCAAGGTCTTGCTCCTGCCCAAAGACCCCAACGACGACAAGAACGTAATTCTGGAAATCCGCGCGGGTGCAGGTGGCGAAGAGGCGGCATTGTTTGCCAACGAAATTCGCAGAATGTACTACATGTTTGCCGAAAAGAACCGTTGGAAGATTGAAGAAATCGACATCGAAGAGAACGAGCTCGGCGGTCTCAAGGAGGGCTCCTTTATGGTGGTGGGCGACGGCGCGTACAGCAAGTTCAAGTTCGAGAGTGGCGTTCACCGCGTTCAGCGCGTACCCGACACTGAGAGTCAAGGGCGAATTCATACCAGTACAATTACGGTTGCGGTATTGCCCGAAGCGCCCGACGTAGACATTGAAATTCTCGACAAAGATTTGAAGATTGACACCTATCGCAGTAGTGGCGCAGGCGGACAGCACGTCAATAAGACCGAGAGCGCAATCCGTATCACGCACTTGCCCACGGGTATTGTAGTAAATTGCCAAGACGAGCGCAGTCAGATTAAGAACCGCGACAAGGCGATGAACATTTTGAAAAGCAAGCTCTACGATTACTATCAGTCACAGGCAGACGCCGAATACGCCGCCACACGCAAAAGTCAAGTCGGCACAGGCGATCGCAGTGAGCGTATTCGCACCTACAACTTCCCCCAAGGTCGTGTCACCGACCACAGAATCGGGTTGACGCTGTATTCTATCGAGAACTTCATGAACGGCGACATTTTCGAGATGGTGGAGGCGTTACGGCTTGCCGACCAGACTGC
Source organism: Clostridiales bacterium (assembly GCA_022508325.1). GTDB lineage: Bacteria > Bacillota > Clostridia > Christensenellales > CAG-314 > Fimimonas. Next base: position 14,505 of record JAFLVL010000033.1, read on the forward strand.
AAAATTACAGGACAGCGGCGATTAAGGTATAGCCTCGGGTATTCGTCTGGGGACTTAGGTGCTACGCAATGCGCCCCAGCCGAACA
>JAFLVL010000034.1 GCA_022508325.1 Clostridiales bacterium
TATATTATACACAAAAAACAGCAAAAACACAACTGTTTATATAAAAGAAAAATTCCGACGAGCATCGGAATTTAAAAACATCATTAAAATAGTATAATCTGCGCCAAGAGGGTTAGCTACGGCGCGCCTTGCGAGCAAGTCGGCGGTTGTATCTGTCTGTACCTTCAATATCAACGCGCTTGTGGAAGAATGGACGGTTGTCAGCTTGAAAATATTCCACGATATTGATGCATTTCAAATAGAAGAACAGCATGAAGTTGGGTACGGTGAACACTATCGAAATAACCCAAGTATTGTCGATAAACACGATTGCCAAAACACTCACCACTACCATCACGCATACGACGATCAGCGTCTTCCAAAATACGCGCCAAAAACGGCTGATAATCAGCGACAGTCCGCGCTTAAAAGCCTCGCGCACAGGGATATCTTCACAAGCCACAGCGGGAAGACAGAACGCAAAGAAGGTCAGACGCACGGCGTACATCAAGAGTGCAATCACTGCGACGGGAATAATCGTCCACCAGTTGAACGCTATCAAAAACAGCAAATAAAAGCCGACGCTACCCGTTACAACCAAAATGTCAAGCGGCAATGTGAACGCAGTTTGAAGAAGGGCAAATTTCCAGGTTCTGCCTTGTTTTTTGAAGAAGAACCATGTGAAGGGGCGGCTGGCGTTAGAAGTCATAAACTCTTCGAGCTGACACGCTACAGAAACATCGGTCAACGAAATCAGCAAGCGGTACAATAGCACTATCAAGACGACCAAAATATACGTCAACTCCACCACACCGAAAGGATGTCTCAGCGAAGAAATGCCCTTTTGCAGATTGGAGATAACCTCATTGAGATTGCCGGTGAAAGTCGCGCTGTCAAATTCGCCGTTGACAATCGAACTGATAGTATCCGAAGCAAAATCGGAGATATGAGTGTCGTTTATAAGCTGAATCAGGTCATCAACCAATTTGCCGAAAATGGTAAAGCCGAGAGCCAGCACCAACGCAAGCAATAGAATTTGATACAAAATCGATTTGAGCAGAACCTTCCAGTTGAAGGCGGCAAGACTAAGTGGTTTGAACATACTCTACTGCCCCCTCAACCAAAAATAATCTGTGAAACGTCACGGCGCTCGCCGCCGACGTCGTCGAAAAATTGCTTAAACGCTAAGCAAGGAATATACGTCAAAACGAAAAAGTTAGCAACCGCGTACACAAAAACGTCCACCGGTCGAACGAGATATGCCAGAGCCATCACAAGATACCAGGCAAGAGGATAGACGACGCTCAAAATTATAACTTTGCTGCGCTTTGCCGCCATCACACGTGCGGAATAGGACATTGCGATATTTAAACGGTAGTTTTCGCTGTACTTCAAAGGGAATGTGATGATGAGTAGGCAGAAGATATAGGTCAGAAACGCGCGTGCAACGTACGTCAAGCCAAATCCGATGCCGACGATTGCCTCGACGCTGGGCACAAAGCGCATCATGGACACTACGCCTAAGATTATCAGCATAAAGACTTCGTAAACGACCAAACAACCTACTATATACAATAGCATCATCGGGAAAATGCCGAAGGCACGCTTCAAGGGTAACGCTAACATCTCTCCGATACGCATGTGGCGGTCAATTTTGACAACCATCACGCTCATCGTATAGGCAAGGAAGATCACGGCAAGTAGCACGACCCACCAACACCGTCCGAAACGCAACACAGTAAAGCTTTTGGCAAATTCGTTGAAGAAGTTTTCCGCGTTTATCTGTCCGCGAATAAGCGCGACGAAAAGGTCAGTTTCCGATCTCGGGTTGTAGAAAAACGCCCAAAGTATAGAAATCGGCAACGTTATGAAAAACAGCTGTCGCAAATTGCGGAACATATAGATGAATGAGGATTTGCTTTGAAATCTCACAGCCTACTCCATTTTCTTACAAATTTAATATTAGTATACACTAATGACTGCAATATTTCAAGCAAAAAAGGGGCAAAGTTGCCCCTAAATTGCTAATTCGGTTCCAAAAGCGACGTGTTAACCCAGTCGACAAAGGTGCTGTAGTAGCTTTCCAAATGAAAATTCAAAAAGGAGTCATAAGACAAAAGCACGTTTGCTTCGTTTCGTCTCAGCGGCCAAAATGCGTCCTGCGCCGCGGAGTACTTCTCTCTAAGCATACGGTCGCGATAGCTAACCTCGCCTAGCTGCAAATACAGCTTGGTCATAGTAAGCACTCTGTCGCGTTCTGCGCGGCGCATACTTTCGATAAACTTGGCGCGAGTGTATTGGTAGCGTTGCTCCTTCTCTTCAATGCCGTTGTTATACTTGTCAACGTTGGTTTTGGCTTTTTCTTCTGCTTCGACTAACACTTGATAACGCTTGGTAATTAACGCCTGCTTTTCCTCTTCAAGCTTTTCGCACGACTCTTTGTAGACCGCTTCCAAATCATTTTCTTCCGTGTCTATCGCGCTCAAATCCTGTGTGTAGCTGAGGTTGCACTCGTTCTTTTGATTGGCGTAATCAGCCAGCGCCGTCTCACGATACTTAGACGCTGTAGTGGAGAACAGCAAACCGTTGTTGATTAGCTTTTTTTGCAATTTTTCCAGTGCTTCTGCGTAATCGTTATCAGCCTTCTTCAATTTCTCAGTCAAGTCTCTTGCCGCTTCGGTGCGCTTGCGCCCCAAAGTTTTCAGCTTGGTAGAATAATTGCTGTCCAGTCCACGCTGTTTGGATATAATGGCTGCCGCAACGTACTGCTCGGCAAGCTCGTTCAGCTCCTCAACGCTCTTTGGCGTGTAGGTCATCTTTTGCAGGTTGAGGCTGTCTGGTAGAACGATCTCCGGCTCAACGTAAGTCAGACTGTACTTATTGTCAATTTCGATAATTTCCTCTTTAAGCTTGGCGTATATTTCCAGTAATTCTTTTAGGCGTTCTTGGGTGATGCTTGCCATACTCTACACCTCCCAGCAAACGTGCGCTTCAATCATCACATTCTCCACGTCAAGAGCGTCGCCGGAACTCAATTCTATCGAAAATTCCCACCCCATGTCGCGTAAATTAATTTTTTGCGCTGTTTTTTTGCCTTTAATTTTGTATAGCCGAGTCTCCGTTTCCGAGCGTATAATAACCTCCAAATCTTTGTATGCAGTGAGCGTCAATCTGTCGAGAAATTTCTTTTTGTCGGTTGCGAAATTGACGTTGGTTTTGACAAAACGTCCGCCGCTCACAGTATAATCCACCCAATAACAAGTTTCTTCTCGCGTGAACAAAATTCTGTCGCTTGTGGCGGATATACTGTCGTAGCCGTTGTCCAAAACGCCCAAAATTTCCTCATTATCCAAATCGAGAATAAGCGTCAAGTTGTTGCTCGTATCGCTACTATCTTTACTGCGACAGGATATGTAATACTTGCCGTCGTACAGAGTCCCAACGGCGCTCGCAAAGTCAATCGCACCGTTTAGATGAGTGAAAATAGGCGCAATTTTGTTGGAGTTTAATTGATACAAACCTCTATCGGACGCAAACACTGCTCTGCCGTTGTATACGACAGGCGAACGCACTGCTACCCCGCCCAGGTTATAAGCATAGGTAGTAAGTTTGAATTCTACATCATCGGCATTTGGCGAGAGCGTGTAGCAAGTGTTGCCCAAAACGTATACCTTCTCACCGAGTGTAACGATGGCATTGCAAGTCGTTGGCAAGGTTATTACTTGCCCATTTGCCCAACCGTCACGTTCGCCCGCCTCTGTGTAATACACTTCTTTATCGTGCAATCCAAAAATGCGGTCGGCGCAAACCGTCATTGATGAGAAACCGTCGCTGTAGACTTTTTTCGCCAGTCTCTGTGTGGCATAATACGTGCCATATCCATTTGCGCTCAAAATCATATCGCCACGGTATACGCAACATGACATTGCAGGCGCGGCAATACTTGTCAAATACTCCATCGCGCTGCCTAGCACCGTAAAAATTCCGTAGTCGCACAATAAGTAAATTACGTCGTTGTAAGTGCCTATGACCTGCTTCACCTTGAATGGCATATAAAATTCACGACGTTTGTAGCGGGAAATCAGGCGATTTCCGTCCTTTTCAACACAACTTGAACCGACCAAGTCCTCGCTTTTTGCGGCGAAATCCGATTTTATGGCAGTGTGTAGCCGTTTTACAGAGGGGCGCGCTGACTTTTTGTGCAGAAACATGATTACAGCCACCTCCCAACCGGCATACGCATAGACGAGCTCTTTACGTCGGCAATACGCAACGAATCTTTATAACGCTCATCCCACTGCGAAGCGGTCAACGTGTCACCGATGATAGTAAAATATTCGCGCAAAATTCCATACGCCAACATTCGCTCGCTAATACGCGGAGAGGGCAAACTGACGTCGTCATCCAACCCCACGTCGTTGGGCAGTCGCGCGTAGCAAAGATTGTATTTTCCATCCTCATCTACGCTCAAACCGCCCTCAGTGTAGCGATATTTCACGTCGTTACCTTCGCCGTCCACAAGGGAAATCACCTTGCTGAGCTTAAATGCGGAAGTGTCGGCAAAGCCGTCTACGACCTCCACTACCGTCTTGCGAATAGAGCTTGCGTAGTCGCGATAAAGCTCCTCGAGAGTAAAGTTGCAACAGTTTAGCAGCTGTCTCACCGAGCTTCCTTGCGTCTCCAACTCGCTTTCTATATTTTCTTCGTTAAGGTTGAGATTTGCCATCTCCCCGCAAATTTTTAATAAATCTTTAACCTTCATTCATCCTCCTTACGTCCTCATACGCCACTGCCGCGCGCTCGATAGTCTTTTGCGCTTGCGTTTTTTCCAACCGATTATTGTACTCTTCCACATCGGCGAAAATTCGTTTGGCATTCTCCACACGAGAATAGCGCGCGTACTCCACGGTCCTTGCGTCCAGCTCGTCATAGGGCACCACAAATTCGAGGCAACCTCGCTTGTCGTGCACTTCAAATCGCTCTTTTTCCGTATTGTAATACACTACGTAGCTTTCTTTAACGGTGCGAAGGCGCGCCGCAATGTCGAATAGGTCGTCTGTGATTAATTTCAGACACATGATTTTCCTCCCACAGGACTGTACGCCCGATTATCAATTTTTACGCAAATTCTGCGTCTTGGCTCGCCACTGCTACGAGGCAAATAATGTCTAGGCGGCTATGCTTCTGTTATTCCGCTGATCATTGCTTGACCGATGGGTCTGTCGCAAATGAGATCGGCGTATTTGACGAGGGTTGCAGTGTACACAGGTTTATTGGCAACCTGCTTGATAATTCTGCCGTCGTCGCCCTCAAGCCAACGCCAGTCGCACAGTTGATGCAAGTGGAAATCGCTTGTGTTCAATACGTACATTGTACCCGCGGGGCAGAATCTGTCGGAAATTACGGGAATTCCGTTGTAAGAAATTGCCTTATAGCCGCCTTGCAGGTTCATGACGTCAACGTTACTGCGGTTGGTGATGAGGTAATCTTGGTACGCGCGCTTAACTCCACCAGAGCATACTATGAAATCTGCTTGCGAACCTGCCACTTCGTCAAGAGTGTCCATAGCCGTCTGAATGGTGATGTCGGTGAGGCTGGACGCCGTCTTTTTGTAAGGGGTGAGCCACTTATTGGACGCGCGAGTCAGTCCGTAGAGTGTTGCGCTGTCACCGAATATTGCGCCGAGACCTGTGAGCTCCTTGCCGTAGCTGCCTTGAACCGTCAAAAAGTCGCCGGAATTAACCGTGCCAACGCCGATCGACGCGCCGGATACCGTGACCTTTTTGTTGGCTCTGTCAACGTCTACGATACGGCGAGCGGATACAACCGGAGTTTTGCTCGAATTTCCTATTACGTCCACTACCATGCCTTCGATGAGGTTGTTTACAGCGTCTACTGTCAATTCATTGCCGGAAACAGCGGAAATTTTGCACAGTGTACCGCTGCCGTCGCCGAAAAGCATTCTGCCGAAGTTGAATTTGGAAGCCTTGATCAAGCCTTCCATTTCCGCTTCGAGCAGGTTGACGAATGCGCCTGCACTGTTCTCACTTGCGCGTATTGCCTTGTCGGAAATCTCAATCGTGCCGTAGAGATTCTTGAGTGTCAGGACGAACTGTGCGTAGTTGTTGCTTGCGGCATCGGGAAGTTCGCCATCCTCGGTGCCTGCGCCGATACCGCCGTTGATTCCGAAGGGCGCAAGCTTTCTAATCTCTTTGCCCCAGACGTCGGAAGTCGTTTGCTCGAAACGAGCAAGCAGGGGGTTAACCGCTGTGTTAAGTTGGTCGGCGACAACGCCGAGATAGAGTGTTTTCAACGCATTGTCTGCGCTAGTTAGTGTTACCATTGTTTTTCTCCTTTACTTAAAGTATTTTTTTGCCAATTCCGACGCTTCTTTGAGTGTCTTTGGGCGGTTTGGCAACGCACAGGACACGTTTCCGCCGCCGGTCATGACGCGAGGCGGAATAACCTTATCAGTCGGGCGCTGGTTGTGAGGCTCCAAACTGTCGGCGTTCGTAGCCTCGGGGACTGTATCAACCGTGTCATTTGCAACTGACTGCCCGAAGTTTTGTTGCGGTGACGGCTCTCCGTTTGTACCGCTTTCGTTCAATTTTCTTTCCAATGCCGATAGCTGTTGGCACTTTTGCGTGAAGCTCTTCTCCAGCGATTCGTAGCCCTTCAAAAGCTCTTCGGCAGAGTTAAATTTTCCGTATTCCATTATTGTTTCTCCTTCAAAAATTCCTTATGTTTTTCGATATGGGTGAGGATTTTTGCGCGATACGCCTTGTCAAGGCTGTCAATATCGGCGCTGATGATATATCTCGTGTGCTCTTCTATATGTACCTCGTGATCGTCCACTGGTAGCACCTCGGCGCAGTCAATATCTGTGTTTTCACGCTCGGCGCGAGCAAGGTGAAGCTGTGTTATATCTTGCGCACTCTCCCAGTTGCCAAAGCCCATGAGTCCCAAGATTTTCGTCTTTACAGACTGCGACAGCTTTCCTTCGTTATCGGACAGAATTCCAGCGTTTAGCAAATCGAACAGCATTGTTCTGCGCGTCGCGGGAGTGTCGGATAGCTCATTCTCCGTTTCGAACACCACGTCGTCCGAGCCAATGTCACTACCTGTGAAATAGAACACTTCCGCACTGTTCTGACCGTCACAGTAACGCATAAGTTTGGACGCTGACACGAACTGTTTGTACAGACGCAAAATACACTTGGCTATACGCTTGATGCTGAGCTTTATGCTTTCGATAGAGCTTGCAAGACGCATATCGTCCTGTTCTGCAATAAGCTGTAATGCCACGCCGCTTGTGACTGTAGTTGGCGTGCTACTGTCGCGGGCAAATTCCGAAACTCCCGATACCGATATAAATTCCTTCAAAAGCTGTTCTTCTTCGTAGGTGAATTCACTGGGTACTTCGCCGCTATCCATTAATTGCGGCTTGACGGAGCCCTGACGATACACAAGGATTTTGCCGGGCGACAGTCCCTCCTCTTCGAGATTGTCTGTGTCGACCGAGCCGTCCTCTACCGTCAACACGCCCATAGCGAGGCGGTTCAAAAATTCGTGCTTGCGGTTTTTGACGGCATTGTAGGCGCGCTGAATGGGAATGACTCTTTCCACCACGCTTGCACCCCAGAAACAACCTGCCTGTTCACTCGACGTCTGCCGAATAAACGGATAGGCGTAACTCATATCGCTGCCGATTGCATAGGGCAGTTCTCCATAATACAGTAATCTGTTGCCCGCCACGATTTCCAGTTTGCCACGGGGGAATTTTTGCGAGGGTTTAGTGTATCGCTCGATTACCAGAACCTGGTCGCTTTTGGCTTCCTGCACGATGGAAGGAACGACGGAGTTGTAGCCCAGTCCGCCCACGCTTTGCGCGCCGTCGATAGCGAACACCTTGACCGTTTCTCCGACCAAATCCACACCCCAGGTGTCTTTTACGTCGGTTGAGGAGTACACCTTGGCGTGAATAATGGAACTACATTCCTCGACCGTTGCCGTCACATTGCTGTCAGGATAAATCTCAAAAGGCGAGCATACAGACAGAACCACGTCGCTGTTACGTTCGTCCCAACTGACTTTGTAAAAAGATGTTCCGCACACTTCGCTCCATTCCGTTGCGCGAGTAATAGCCTCGTCGAGATGAATTTTGTCTCGCGTGCTGTTCAATATTTTGGTAGACAGCTTTGCCGCGTTGATGTCCGATTCGCTCCCGGAGAAGGGACGCGCGAGTGGCTTGGGGCGAACTCTGTTGAGTCGGGCTACACGTGTCTCCACTATCGGTGCAATGTGATTGAACACCTGTTTTTCCTGCCAAAAATAATACTTATCCTCTTGCTCGATTGCTCCGCGTGGAGATATGCCGCAATACTGATTGCCCATAACGAAATTCATATTGAGTTGCCAGGACAGTTCGTACGGACGGCGCATCTTTTGACGTTCGTTGAAGTCGGCTTTTACGTTCGCTACGACGTCCTCTGCGAACTCCTGCGAAAAATCCTGTGAACCGACTTGCAATGTGTCTTTTCCTTTCATTTCTTTGATACGTCTACTTTTCGACATAATTTTGTTCCTCCGCGCGTCTGTCTAACTGCTTTTTTATGGCGTTTTGCGGGCTTTTGGGTATGCGTAGCTTACGCCCCTCATCCAAAAGCTTTTCGTAGCACTCCTTGCACAAAAAGCACCTACCCTGCCTGCCCTTGGTTTCGAAAGCGAACTCTGCGGAGTTTTTGCAATCCTTTACGTCGCATTTCGTCTTTACGGTTGTTTTTGTTACCATTTCTTCATCTCCTTTTCTTAGTTTTCATCATCGCCGTCGTTTGGCGTCTCTATCGGACTGTTTTGATAATTGTTGAGCAAATTGAGTAACCTCAGCTTCTCCACCTGAAGCTGTTCGTCCGTCATTTGGGTCACGTCGTCACTTGCGTCGGTTAGAGATATTAGCGCTTTGATTGCGTTGACGTCGGGCTGTACACGTTTGGTGACAACCTTGCTTTTGACAAGCTGTTTTTTGCCGTCCACCACGTTGTATTCGTCGGTTTTTTCGTGATAAGCGTAGCCCTTGGCCTTTTTCAACAAAATGTTAGTTAGTAACTTTTTCGTATCCATCATAAACCGCCTCTACGAAGTCGCCGCGACAAACGTTCCTTATCTAATTGAATTAAGCTCTTTTGCGGTTTTTCCTGTTGGTTATCTGTTAGCGAGCAAATATAATAGCGCAACTCGTCCATTGCGTGATCGTCTCGCTTAATTGGCGCGTCGCCGTTTCCCCAGAAGTACCCCTTGATTTCCCGTATCATATTGACACAACTGCTGAAAATGTAGATTTTGGGCGCGCCATTGAGCGGTCTTAGCATGGCTTTGACCTTGTTGATGCCTGCGTACAGACTCTTGTTGATGCGGGTGTTGACGGTGATGCCCTGCTCGTAAAACAGCTCGGCTACGCTTCGTTGACCGTTGAGCGTTCGCTGATTTGCGGCGGAGTCCATCAGGGCGGTGAGACTACCGAATTTGTCCCTGCCCCAGTTTAGTGACGCGGAAATTTCCTTGATTCGCGTAGCGTGGTAGGCTACGTCGCGCTTCGCCTCGTAGTGCTCTGCTATCACGTACACGTTGCCGTCAAAGTCACGCGCGTACCAGTGGCAGGACAGCGGATTGTTGAGCCCAGGGTCGATAGAAATACCGTCCTGCCATTCGGGCGGTACGTCAAATGGCTCGATAACGTTGGCTTCGCTGAATTCGGGGTATACCAGACCGCTCCCCGACGTGAAACGGCCGTATCGCCTGCTTTCAAGCATCTCTTCGGAAAGGCTCTCCGTCATCTGCGCAACTTCCTTTTGCGACAGATACGGATTGTCCGACCACTCCATGAACTGGCACCACACGTCGGGAGAATTGTGACTGTTGAGATATATCTCGTCGTAGACCCACGTCAAACCCTTCAGCGGCGTCATCGTGCCAAAGATATGCCCCTCGCGGTCGAGAATTCTCATTCGACATTCCTCGTAAATATCTGCGGGCGGCTCTTCGTCGAACCACACGAAGTCGAGGCTCGCGCCCTGAAATTTTTCTCTGCCTGCTTCACAGCTTTTGAAGGCTATTTTGGATTTTCCGCCCAATACGTTGTTGATTACGATGTAATCGATAATGCCGTATTCGGGGCTGGACTTGGAACCGCTTGTCATGACTATCTCGTCAATCCAAGACCTATCGAGATAGTAGAGTATTTTCTGCTGGGCTACGTCACGCTGTACCTGTTGCGACAGTGACACCACCCAACAACTGATGTTATCACGGTTTGCGCGATAGGGATGAATTCCGCGCGCAAGCCAAACAGTCTCCACCGCGCCACATTCCGTCTTGCCGCTACGGTTGCCTCCAAATACCCAACGGTTGCGCTTCAAACACTTGTGAAAAGCCATTTGCTTAGCGTGCACTTTGTCGCGATTGTATTTGGTAAGAGGGCTGGTTAGTCTGCGCCGTTCCTCTTTCTCGATTGCATGTATTCGTTGTAAAATTTCTTTCACTGTTCGTTTCCTTTTCACATTCAAAAAAACTCGTTTTTCGACCCACATTTTGTCTAAAACGCGACATGGGGTGAGAAAAATGACTGAATTTGGCGTTAGTCAATACTTTCTCGCAATAGACACAAAGTGCCAAAATGCGCTTTCGCGGCTCGGGTATAATTCCCTTACATGCTCGGAGGGTTCTATGAAAAAATTGTTCGTATTCTGCTTTCTACTACTGCTTATTTGCGGCAACTTTATCCCCTGCGCCTATGCCCTTGGAGAAAACAGCGGCTGGGCGCGTATTGTCAAAGACTACGTATATATTTACGCAGAGCAGGATTGCAGCAAACAAATGTTTACGCTGGAAAAGTCCTACTACGTGGAGATTCTGGATTCGGACGAGAAAATCTTGCACGTGTCCGTAATGCAGAACGAAAGCAACTTTCCGCAAATCACCGGCTACGTCAAGCGCACCGACGTCGATCTCTGCTACACCGTCCCGCTCACGCCCTACTATCCCACAGAGCGCCTCACCGTGACGTCGGATTCAGCTACTCTTCGACTGTCGCCCTCCACTAATGCCGCTATCGTCATCACAGCCACCAATACGCAAAAGGTCAGCTACTACGGTCGCGTAGATAATGACAGAGCGTGGTATTACGTTTGCTTTGGAGACAAGTTCGGTTACGTCGACGTCAACAGCGTATCTGCGCCCAATATTCAACTGCACCCAACGCCGCTCCCGACCAAGCAACCGACTCCTGCCGTCACCAACCCCTCAGATACTACGCCCGAACTTACGCCATCTACAGACACGCCGTCACCCACTTCGGAAATACTGCTAATCGTATTCGTCGTACTACTAGCAATCGGGCTTACGCTGGCGCTGTTTTTGCCTGGAAATATTAAGAAGCGCAATGTCTTTGAACAAGATATTTAACGGCGAGGCATACGCTCCTCGAATTCGTAGTCGCCGTAGTTGGCAAGAAACCACTCTTCGTCACAGCCCATACCCTTCAACGCGTTCGACAAACTATTTCTCGCCCTGCACAGCTTGCGGTAGACCGTTGAAAGAGATATATCAAAGCGCTTGGCGAGGACTTTTTTGTCTATTTTCTTCAAATATACCGCCACAAGCAACGCGCGGTAGCCTTTCGGAAGGACAAGCAAAGCGTTTTTTACAATTTCGTAAAAACGCATACACTTCTCGATTCTGTCGCGCGCCTCTGCCATTGCCTCAATCTGCCCCATCGTTCCGTCACGCCAATTCCACGTGTTGTATGACGTCAACGCAATGTGTTCCATCTCCTCTCTAAATTTTTCCGCGCATCTTTTCATGCGAAGCGCGTTTCGCAACATGATCAATTCGTAATTCATTTGCTCACCTCCTTTTTGTTTTAATTTCGAACATTCGTTCTATTTGTATAGAGAATAACATATTAAATATGACAACTGCCTGTCAGTTTTTTTAAAATTTCGCATCATTTTTGAAGAATTTTTTTGTAGTAAATTAGAACAGCCCTTAAAATAAAAAAGGTTTGCGCAATATTTGTCGCAAATCGTTGAAAAATGTAAGTTTTTTTGTTACAATATATTAATATATGGAAATGATTAACATACAGAGGAAACTTATGAAAAAAATCTTCGGTATTTGTATATGTTTGGTACTGCTAATTGGGTCGCTAATTGTTCCGACAGCAGCTTTTGCCGCGTCAAACTCGGCAAACAACAGTGTTACGATACATTTTCTCAATCCCACCGCTATTGCCGTCGCAGGCGACAGCCTATTCGTGGCTGATAATGTTGACGCAGACAACAACAAGTCGGTAATACTGACATTTACTCTCGGCGATAACAACGCAACCTATCGCGATACGATTGAAATCGACGGCAATGTGACCAACCTATCTGTCAAGGGCAACGACGGTATATATGCAATACTCTCAGACAGGGTACTCGAATACACTATTGGAAGCAACGCAAAACTCACCTTTTCGCAAGAATACGCCGAAGATGGAGAATTGTATGGGTTTATAGATTGCGTATACGGTTCTGCAGGCTACGGACAATCGGGCAAAATCGAGCAAACGGAATATTTCTTGACGCAGGAAGGTCTCTACCGTAATAATGCCAACGGTTGGACAGAGAAATTCAACGGAGCTCAAAGCGCCGTCACTATTGGCGACAATATTTACTATATGTATATCGACAATGGCGGCAAGGCGGTGAGCAAGCGCTACAACGGACGCAGTCTTGCATTTCCGCAAAATGACGTCTATAATAATAAAAACGGACTGGCTGACAAATATTCCTCAAATCAGCCGATGGGACTTTTTGTTTGGGGAGAATACTTGGGCGTATTTTGGAATAACGCAATTCACTATGTCGAAATAGGCGCTCAGAATTGTGACTTGCCTATAATAATGGAATACGGCACAGCAAACGGTAGCGAAGAAACCCTAAACATCAAGGACGTTACGGCAAGCGACGGCAGACTGTTCGTGCTAAACGACAAAAACCTCGTCGAGGTCTACGACGGTACAGCTGTAAATACACCGTTATTGTATTCGGTTGGTAGCGACACGGTTGACCAGGCTGTTCCACACAGCTTCAATTCCTTCACTATGGCTAGGTCAAAAGGCTACCCCAGCAATCTTGTATTCAAGACCAACGACGAAAACACCAGTATCGCAGAGCTCATAACTGACGCAGAAGAATATATCGTCTTGGGCTATGAGGGCGATGAGGACAGCCTCTACTACTACGTATTGACTGCCGACAACCACTTCGGCTGGGTGCAAAAGACAAATTATAAAAAGGTAAACGGCAAACTGACGGATGACAAGCTGGAAATAATAGATACCGAAGTTTCTCGCGACAGTAACGTACAGTACGTCACCAAGTTTGCATCACTGAACGCAGTGTATATCTACAACTTGCCGAGAAACCTCGACGATTTCCGCGGTGAAACCTTCCAACAAACGGCGTCAACAATGCCGGAGGTGACCGTCATTCAACGCTTCACCGAAGGGGATACCGTTTGGTATTACGTTTCTTTCGAGGCGAGCGGTACTACGAGAACCGGCTTCGTTCAAGAACAAGATCTTGGCGAATTCGCGATGAAAGTTAATGAAGAAAATCTACGAGTAATCGGGGACAGAAAAATCAACTCTACGCTGTTCGAGGCAGTAAAGCTGTACCTCTACCCCGACAAAGATTTGAGAAACGACGACAACCTCGTGACCACAGAAAACGGCACGGTCAAACTGTATTCCGGCAAACGCGTAACAGTCATTAGCGAGGACACAGAGAACGGCGTCGCGTTCATTCAAATACAAGGCAGCAACGGCAGCGGCAACATTTACGGCTACGTAGAAATCAGCAGATTGATTGGGGTACACGCTATGACCACCAACGCGATAGTCGGACTGAGCTTACTGGCGGCAGCAATCGTTCTTGCAACTACACTTATAGTAGTATTTTTGAAACGTAGAAACGGCGCGCCGAAACGCAAAAAAGACAGCAAATCAGAATAATACTTCGCCTGTGAGGCAAAGTGGCTCCCCTTACGCAGAGGAGCCATTTTTGTATTATATAAATTCAAAAAACTCACCCCATATTGCGAAAAATGCGACATGGGGTGAGAAAAAAATACGATATTTTGCTTTGTCGACAACTGTCTTAGAGGCATCTCCTATGCAGGCGAGGGTGTTCGGGTGTGGCGCATAGCGTAGCTCTAAACGTTCGCCTTTGGC
>JAFLVL010000035.1 GCA_022508325.1 Clostridiales bacterium
GCAAACAAATTACATTTAACAAAAAAGATACGGCTAAGGTTGAGCCTATAATTGAGTTTTAGGAGGAACTAACATGACAAGCAAAGAATTTTTTCTTGCGCTAGATGCTTTGGAAGAAGAGAAGGGTATAAGTAAGGAACGCGTAATCGAATCTCTCGAAACGGCGCTTGCAATCGCCTGCAAAAAGAATTTCGGCGAGGCGTCCAACGTCGTCGTTAAGACCAACCCCGAAAAAAATACTATTCGCGCATACATTTGCAAGACTGTCGTTGAAGTTGTAGAAACGCCCGAAAAGGAAATTTCCCTTGAGGATGCTCGCGTAATCAAAAAGTCCTATAAAATCGGTGACGAAGTTTTAACTGAGATTGATCCTCGCACCTTTGGCAGAATTGCCGCGCAAAATGCAAGACAGGTCATCATGAACAGCTTGCACCAAGCAGAAAAGGACGTCACCTATAACCAGTATTCCGAGAAAGAAAACGAGCTTATTATTGGCGTAGTTACTCGTATAAGAGATGACGGAACCGTAATCGTTGAAATCGGCAAAAACCAGATGGAAGGTATTCTCACAGTACAGGAGCAAATCCCCGGTGAGCGTTATCACGTCGGTGACAGAGTGAAAGTACTTGTCAAGCGCGTTCGTGACGGCATGGGTGGCACGCAAGTAATTCTTTCTCGCGCCAGCTTTATGTTCATCAAGCGCCTGTTCGAGAACGAAGTACCTGAAATTCGCGCTGATATCGTGCAAATAAAGAGCATCGTTCGCGAAGCGGGTTTTCGTACGAAGATGGCTGTTTACTCCACAGACCCCGACATTGACGCCGTTGGCGCGTGCGTAGGCAACAAGGGCGCTCGCGTGAACGCAATAGTTGCCGAGATCGGCGGAGAAAAGATAGATATTATTCCTTGGAGCAGTGACATTCTCGACTACATTGCCAGGGCTTTGTCTCCTGCTAAGGTACTAATAGTGCAAGCCGACGAAGAAGCTAAAGAAGCCAAGGTAATAGTTCCCGACGAAAAGCTGTCTTTGGCTATCGGCAAAGAAGGTCAGAACGCGCGTCTTGCCGCAAAACTCACAGGTTGGAAGATCGACGTCAAGTCCTATACAGCCGCGCAACGCAGTGGTATGTTTGACGACATCGGCGATGGCGCAGGTGACGACGAGGAGTAAGACGTGAGCGGAGTTAAAAGAATTCCAGAAAGAATGTGCGTAGCTTGCCGTCAAATGAAGCCCAAGACCGAATTGGTGCGCATAGTCAACACTTCGGACGGCGTTGTGGTGGACGGTACAGGCAAACTTAACGGCAGAGGCGTATATCTATGCAAATGCAGAGAGTGTTTGAATAAAGTCGTCAAGTCGAAAGGCTTCGTCAAGCAAAACGGCTTTTCTCTGGACACAGTTTTGCCCGAATTGGAGAAATTAGTTGAACAGTAAAATTGAAACTTATATCGGTTTTGCGATACGAAAAGGGTCGGTCGTCTTCGGTTGTGACAGCATAAGAACCTATCGAAAAAAGATATGGGCGTTACTATACACGCCGTCGCTGTCGGATAATTCGTTATCAGTACTCAAAGACGTTGCCGAACGAATCAACCGTCCGCTCGTATGCATACCGGAAACAGAAATACTATCGAAAAAGAATTGCAAAGCGTTAGCTATATGCGACAAATCGCTTGCCAACGCCATATTAGAAAATTTGGATTATGGGAGGTAATATGGCAAATACAACCACAGGTCAACAACAAACTAAGTACGAAAACGTCAAAAACGTTAAAACTAACGTTTTAGCGGCAGCTCGCAATTTACAGCAGACACTTGCCAGCGTAAAACAACGCGCGGCGGCTTTGTCCGATGCAATTGCTCAGCGTCGCGCGGAATTCAAACAGGTAGAAGAGGCGGAACTCGAGCAAGCTCGCGTAGCAGATCAGTTTGCAAACGCAGAATCCGAGCAGGTTCCTACTGTCGAAGTTGAGGCGGAGCCTGTTAAATCCACGGAAGTTAACGCGCCTGTTGAAACTGTCAAAGAAGTAAAGAAGCCTGAAACTGTTGAGCCTGTTGAGAAGACTCCTGAGCCTGAGAAGCCAAAGACTAAAGTTGTCACTACGATAGAGAACGGTATCGAGGTCAAAACGTACACCGATGAGAAGGGCAACGTCAAGGTCAGAAAGTTCCTAGACCTTTCCGCAGCAAATAAACGCCCGACGACTCCTACGAGCAACAGTCGCCGTGATACTAGACCCCAAAGCGGAACGGCAAACGACAGACCTCGTCAAGGTGGAGGTGTAAATAAGGACGGAGCGGTCAAACGTATCAGTCCCCAGCAGCAGGGGGCTAAGAA
Source organism: Clostridiales bacterium (assembly GCA_022508325.1). Lineage (GTDB taxonomy): Bacteria > Bacillota > Clostridia > Christensenellales > CAG-314 > Fimimonas. The sequence continues at coordinate 2,340 of JAFLVL010000035.1, forward strand.
ATTCGCGCCTGTTGTTGATTTGCCACGCAACGAACCGCAAAAATCTCACGGCAATAAGAATAAGACGAAAGACCGTCCCGAAGAAAAACGTACTGCATCGAAGAAAAGTATTCTCACGCGAGACTACTCTGCCGATTACGATGATGAAAGAGTCGTTAGACGCAATCGCATTAAGAAATCTGACAACAGTCACGTTGTGGCTGCTCCCAAAATCACGCACGCTGTTATCACTTCAGAAGAAGTGCCCATTAAAGTTCTCAGCGAAAAGATTGGTGTCTCGGCATCGGAGATTATCAAACAGCTCTTCAAAGAAGGTATCATGAAGACTATTAACGATACCGTAGACTTTGACTACGCCGCATACATTGCTAGCATGCATGAAGTGACCTTAGAGCTTAAGCTGGAAAAGACTGCCGAAGAAATCATTTACAACGCAGAGGCAGACGACGGCTTGGAGAATAACGTTAAGCGTCCGCCTATCGTCACGGTTATGGGACACGTTGACCACGGCAAGACGTCGTTACTTGATGCTATTCGCAATACAAACGTGACGAGCGGAGAAGCCGGCGGTATTACTCAGCATATCGGCGCGTATACGGTTACAGCAAACGGCGAACAAATCACTTTTATCGATACCCCGGGACACGCGGCGTTTACGGCAATGCGCGCTCGCGGAGCCAAGATAACCGACGTGGCGATTATTGTAGTTGCCGCTGACGACGGCGTTATGCCGCAGACGATTGAGGCAATCAACCACGCTAAGGCGGCAGGCGTATCAATTGTTGTAGCAATCAACAAGATGGATAAACCGCACATCGACCCCGACAGAGTGAAGCAACAGTTGACCGAATACGAGCTTGTGCCCGAAGAATGGGGCGGTGACACTATTATGGTGCCAGTATCTGCCAAAACCGGCATGGGACTGGACAATTTGTTGGAAAGTCTTCTGTTAGTTACGGAAATAAAGGATCTCAAAGCTAACCCCGACAAGCGCGCGACGGGTACGGTGCTCGAAGCCAAGCTTGACAAGGGCAGAGGTCCTGTGGCAACAATACTCGTCTCTAACGGTACCTTGTACGTTGGCGATAGCTTGATTGCAGGTTCTGCCACAGGCAAAATTCGCGCAATGTTTGATGACAAGGGTAGAAAGGTCAAGAGCGCTGGTCCCTCGATGCCAGTTGAGGTGTTGGGATTCTCTGAAGTGCCGCAAGCGGGCGATTACGTGTACGTGGCTGATGAGAAGCTTGTCAAGAAAGCGGCAGAGGAGCGTAAGAATAAGATTAAGCTGGAGAACGCGCGTCAAACACCGTCTCTCAACCTTGGTGATTTGTTCGGACGTATTTCCGAAGGACAGCTCAAGACTCTAAACATTATAGTCAAAACAGACGTTCAAGGCAGTCTGGAAGCATTGAAAGCCAGCCTTGAAAAAATCAGTAACGACGAAGTCAAGGTATCAGCAATTCACGGCGGCGTTGGCGGTATCAATGAAACGGATATTATGCTTGCAAAGGCGTCGGAAGCAATCGTCATCGGCTTTAACGTTCGCGCAGATAGCAACGCCAAGGTGCTTGCCGAAAAAGAAGGCGTCGATATCAGATTGTATAACGTCATTTACGACGCTGTGGACGACGTAACTGCCGCAATGAAAGGTATGCTTGCGCCCAAGTTCCGCGAGACAATTCTCGGCAGTGTCGAGGTTCGTGAGGTATTCAAAATTACCGGTGTCGGAACAGTTGCAGGATGCTACGTCACAAGCGGTAAAGTTGCTCGCAACAGCAAGATTCGCATTTATCGTAACGACGTAAGCATTTACGACGGCAATATTCTTGCTCTGAAGCGTTTCAAGGACGACGTGAGAGAAGTTGCATCTGGCTATGAGTGCGGTATTTCCGTCGAAAATTACAACGATATTAAGATTGGCGACGTATTTGAAGTCTATCAAATGGAAGAGATACAGCAATGAACAACAGAACTGACAAATTAAATTCGGAATTCAAACGTTATATTGCAGAAATTCTCACCAAACGTGTCAAAGACCCGCGCATTACGGAAATGTACACGGTTTTGGCGGTTGACTGCGATAGAGAGCTTTCGCAAGCCAAGGTTTACGTCAGCATTTATTCGACGGATGCCGAAAGAGCCGCGCAAACCTTTTTGGCAATTCGCGAAAACGAGCCGTTTATTCGTAGAGAAATTTCCAAGAATATGCACATACGCAAGGTTCCTGAATTCAACTTTATTCTCGACACGTCTATGGCTTATGGGCAGAAGATAAACGAGATTCTGTATGATATCAAGAAAAGTGACAACGACGATTAGTCAGGTTGCGAAAATTTTGTCCGACAAGCAGCGCATTGCACTGTTTGCCCATACCAACCCCGACGGCGACACGGTTGGCTCGTGTGTCGCTCTTTGTCTTGCCCTGAGAAAGCTCGGTAAGGTTGCCGCTCTTTTCTGCGATACAGATATGGACGAAACTTTGTCTCAGTTTACGCAAGGTGAGAGGTTCACTAAAACTTTTAGTGGCAAATACGACTTATTGGTGGCGGTGGATTGCGGTGATACTAACCGCCTTGGCGAATTTGGCGGAATGTACGCAAGGTTTTCCGAAACGATGACGATTGACCATCACGGTGGGGAACATTTTTCCAAATATAATTGTATTTTGCCTTACGCCAGCACTTGTCAAATAATCTACGAGTTGTTACGCGAACTCGGTGTTGAGCTAAATAAAACTATCGCGACGAGTCTGTTCGTCGGATTGTGTACCGATACAGGCAATTTTATGCACAGCAGCACTGATAGCGCATGTTATGCAATGGCAGCGGATTTGTGCAAATACGGCGTAGACAACGAGCGTATTGCGCGCGCGTTCTTCAAAGATCTGTCGTTATCCAAAACCAAGTTAATCGGACGAGTTATTTCACGTATAAGAACGTATTACGACGACCAAATAGCGCTTTTATATGTTACTAAAGGCGATTTAGCAGAATTTGGACTAGATTTTCACGCAACTACGGGCATCGTTCAGTACGCAATCAACGTAGACTGCGCAAAAATCGGCATTTGCATGACGGAATACTCGCCAAACGTGTATAAGGTAAGTATGCGTGGCAAAGATTTTTCCGTCCGTGAGATTTGTCAGGAATTTGGCGGCGGCGGACATACTTTCGCCTCGGCTTGTATGATTTCGGGTTTTTTGGAAGACGTAATAGAAAAAATTGTGCGTATAGTAGGGTTTTATCTATGAACGGATTTATAAACGTACTGAAACCTGTGGGCGCTACTGCAAGTGACGTAGTTGTGTGCGTAAAACACGTGTTACACGATAAAAAGGTCGGACATTTGGGTACACTTGACCCGGGTGCTAGCGGAGTCTTGCCTGTTGCTGTTGGGCAAGCAACTAAGCTATTCAACTTTTTGACGAATAAGGTCAAGTACTATCGAGCGTATTTTACGTTTGGCGTGACTACAGATACCCTCGATTCCTACGGTGAAGTTGTCGCACGATCTGACGTTTTACCCACCAACGGGCAAGTTGCAGGTCTTTTAACGCAATTTGTAGGCAAAATCAATCAACTGCCACCTATCTATTCGGCAATATCAGTCGGCGGCGTGCGCGCGTATGACCTCGCGCGAAAAGGAGTAGAGGTGGAGCTCAAAACACGTCCGGTAGAGGTTTATTCATTTGAATTGATTGATCAGCTTTCGCCCGACACATTCGTAGTCGACATCAAATGTAGCGGTGGAACCTACATTCGTTCTCTCGCGCGAGACGTTGCTGAGGCTTGCGGTACGGTTGGTTACATGAGCGCCCTGATTCGCTTACAATCAGGCTGTTTCGATATAAAAGACGCATTCACCCTAGACGAAATTCGTGAAAAAAAAGAACTTTGCGTCCTTCCGATGGATTTTCCGCTAAGTGACGTTGAAAAGTACGTTTTCGACGACGCTCGGTTCGATGATATAAATTTTGGCAGAAGGGTGCCCTGCGACAGCTTTGACGGTTACAGAAAAATTTACTGTAAAGATACGTTCTTTGGTCTAGGTAAGTGTTGCAACGGCGCGCTGGATCTCGAATACTATTTGAAAAACGCTTTTTAGGTGAACTTTGCAACTGATCGAATTCGGACAAAAACTAAATGAGCCTGTCGTGGTGTGCCTCGGTTACTTTGGCTGTATGCACAAGGGACACGTGTCATTGCTTGATATGGCAAAGCGGCGCGCGGTTAAACACGGCGCTAAGATTGCTTTGTTTACTTTTAGCAACAATCATTTGCGTGTTCTGGGCAAGGATGTCAAGGTTCTTTACACTTTTGAAGAACGGTTGTCTCTTTACGAGAGCCTTGGCGTAGACTATGTTCTCAAGACAGAATTTACCGATGAATTTCGCAAAATTAGCGGTACGCAATTTATACAGCTCCTGACAAGTTACAATTTGAGAGGGGTAGTGTGCGGATTTGACTATGCTTTCGGTTCCGATAGACTGACGAGTGGCGAATTGAGCAGGCAATTATCTGATAAATGCTCTGTTGACGTTGTTGACGCTGTATGCTGGGATGGCAATAAGGTGAGCACGACGTTAATTCGTTCGTTGCTTTCAGATAATCAGCTTACTACTGCGAATAATCTTCTTTCTGAGCCCTTTTTCCTGTTCGGCAGTGTAGTCGACGGTCGCAAGGTCGGAACAAAAATCGGCTTTCCAACAGCGAATTTGCAAATTGATAGCGACAAGTTGCTTGTGGAAGGTGTATACGGCGGAACAGTTACACTCGACGGGAAAAGTTATAAATGCATCGTAAATATAGGCAGCAAACCTACATTTGACGTTGACAGCGCGACGGTAGAGGCTCATATTATTGACTTTGAAGGCAATCTTTACGGTCAGGTTTTGAAAGTTTCTTTAACCAGATTTTTGCGTAAAATTTCGAAATTTTCCAGTCCGTTAGAACTCACTCAGCAATTACGGATTGATAGGGAGAATGTGCTTAATGATTAGATTTGGACCTAGTGGAAACTCTACAAGATTTTACGACGAGGGGCATATTGCGTCTACCGACGCGCCGAAATGGCTAGCCGATCAAGGTCTGACCGCCTACGAGTATTCTTTCGGAAGAGGAATAAATATCAGCCGAGAAAAATCGGCGGCTATCGGTGAACTTGGCAAGGTGTTTGACGTGGAGATTTCCGTTCACGCGCCGTACTATATCAATTTCGCTAATCCATCGGACGAAATGGCGGCAAAATCTTATGGCTACGTTATTCGTAGCTGTGAAAGAGCTCGCGATTTTGGCGGGAAACGTGTAATTTTTCACCCCGCAAGCGTTGGCAAGATGAGCAGGAAGGAAGCTGTTGAGCTTACTCAAAAGCGTATGGAAATACTTGCGTCCATTATCAAAGAGAACGGCATGGACGATTGTATTTTCTGCCCCGAGACTATGGGAAAAATCAACCAAATCGGCGACGTTGAGGAAGTGACGGAGTTTTGCAAAGTAGCGGACTTTTTCATTCCGACAATCGACTTCGGGCATATCAATGCGCGCACCTACGGCAGTCTGAAAACAGAAGAGGACTACGAACATATAATAGAGCACTTGATTAACAATCTTGGATTTGAACGCGCAAGCAAAATGCACGTGCATTTTTCTAAAATCGAGTACAGCAACGGCGGTGAAGTTAGGCATTTAACATTCGCTGATACCGTTTACGGTCCCGAATTTACGCCGCTTGCCCGCATAATTAAAAAATACAATCTGTCGCCTGTAATAATCTGCGAGTCGGACGGCACTCAAGCTGACGACGCGCTAGAAATGAAACGGATTTATGACAGTTTGTAAGGAGGAACCATGAAAAATACCGACAAATTATTTGAATTGAACAAGGTTGATGCCATAGTCGTAATTAGCGAAAAGAATCGCCAGTATTTTACCGGCTTTGCCTCAACTTTCGGATACCTAGTCTTGTTGCCTGACAACAAAAACGTATTTATTACCGACCCGAGATACTATGAAATGGCGCAAAGCCTCGAAAGTGACGGTGTAATAGTGGAGCAAATTTCCAGCGGTGTAAGCGCAGTCGACACCTTGAAGGACGTATTCGCTCAATATGCGGTTCACCGCGTCGGATACGAGGACACGGAACTGACGGTCGCGGATTTTTCTTCATTGAAACAAGACCTTGAAGAATTTGACCTCCTACCCGTTGGCGAGCAGATAAATTACGTCCGTAGTTTCAAGAACGAACAGGAAATAGAGTACATAAAAAAGGCGCAATCGATTACCGACTTGGCTTTTGCGCAAGTGCTATCGCTTATTAAAGCCGGTATGACGGAAAGAGAGCTTGCGATTGAGCTTGAATATCTTATGGCAAAGAACGGCGCAGAGGGATTGGCGTTTGACACGATAATAGCATCGGGCGTCAACACGTCCAAACCTCACGCTCACCCGACGGACAAGGTTATCGAAGTTGGCGACGCTATTACTATGGATTTCGGAGCAAGATATCACGGATACTGTTCGGATATGACTCGTACCATTTTCCTTGGTGAGCCATCGGAGGAAATGCGCAAGATTTACAATATTGTGTTACTTGCGCAAAAGATGGGCATTAACAATTCTTACTGCGGCATTGGCGGCAAAGAGCTTGACTCGCTATGCCGCGAGATAATCAAGTCCAACGGTTACGAGGATTACTTTACACACGGCACGGGTCACAGTTTGGGTATCGACATTCACGAAAGACCTACTGCCAATATGCGTTCAAATGACGTTTTGCACGCAAAACAGTTCATTACGTGCGAGCCCGGCATATATCTGCCCGGTGTCGGCGGTGTACGTATAGAGGATTTGCTCTTGATTGAGGAAGATTGCGTCATAGATTTGACAACTTCAGACAAAAATATTATAATCTTATAGTATAAACACAGGGAGGCTATATTTATGATTTTAGCAGGCGATTTCAGAAAGGGCGTAACCTTCGTATACAATAACGGTATTTACGTTATCGTAGATTTCCAACACGTTAAACCGGGTAAGGGCGCAGCTTTCGTCAGAACAAAGATTAAGAATGTCGTTACAGGCGCTGTAAGAGAAGAAACATTCAACCCTTCCGAAAAATTCGAGCTTGCTCGTATTGAGAATAAGGAAATGGAGTATCTGTACAGCGACGGCGATTTGTACTATTTCATGGACAACGAGACCTACGAGCAAGTTCCTCTGAATAAGGGTCAAGTTGAGGACGCATTGCAGTTCTTGAAAGAGAACATGACTGCAACAATCAAATTCTACAAGGGCGAAGCTTTCTCCGTAGAACCTCCCAACTTCGTAGTTTTGCAAGTTGTATCTTGCGAGCCCGCTGTTGCAGGTAATACGGCAACCAACGCCACCAAACCCGCAACTGTAGAGACAGGTTATACGTTGATGGTGCCCATGTTCGTAAATGAGGGCGATCTGATTCGTATCGATACTCGTACCGGTGAATACATGGAAAGAGCGAAATAAAAATTGTTATGTTTTTGAAGTCACTTCTTTATGGAGTGACTTTTTTTATTGCATATTTTTAGAGCTTGTCCGATAAGATATTGTATGAAATTAGTGGAGTGCTTGCCCGATGTTCTTGCAGATAGGCTGCGGAGTGTTCACGGACTACGTGAGATTCGTATTCGAGACAATAGAGCTGTCAAAGTCAACGTAAAAGGGCAATGGTACTATGTCGCAGAAAAAGCACTGACGCAGAGAGGCGAGAACGCTATGCGTTTGGGCGAAGTTTGCGACGAAATAATCAAGAAAGCCTGCAATAACTCGGTTTACGCTTATGAAAAAATGATAGCGAAAGGATTCTTCACCTTAGATGACGGCGTTCGTATCGGTGTGTGCGGAATACTAGCCGGAAATCAAGAAAAGGTATTTCAAAAGTATACCTCGTTGTGCTTTCGTATTCCACAATATGTTGCGTGCGTTGACAGTAATACGCTTGCAGAGTGTATAAGAGGCAATAGCGTCGTAATTGGGCCTCCGGCAAGCGGCAAAACGACGTTTCTGAGAGACTTATCTGTTAAGCTTTCACAAAACTACAACGTCATGGTGGTGGATGAACGGGGAGAGCTGTTTTACGATTACGAGTTGCTTTCCAAATCGAATTGTGACGTATTGAAGTGGTCGGACAAGCTGTACGCCTTTGAAAGCGGTGTGCGCGCCATGTCGCCCGATTTTATCGCGTGTGACGAACTGTCGAGTGAGGATGTTGCGCCTTTGAAACGGTGTCTTAATAGTGGAGTGAAGATTATTTGTAGTGTGCATGGTAATGGAATTGATGACTTTAAGAAAAAATATGACTTGGCAGATTATTTTGCTACGGCGGTAATATTACGTAATCCTGAATCGCCAATTCGTATTGAAAATCTGTGAAATTAGTCTAACTATTCCATAAAATGCCGAATTGTAGAATACTATGATAGACATAATAATTCTAATTACCTGTATTTTGTGCGGTTTTGCATGCGCAAAGTACCTGGAGAAGCGTGTAAGAAGCAAAGGGGAGTTTTATAACGACCTTGCGCGTTACATTATGCTTTTGAAAATCAACGTAGAGGGACGAAAACTCGAAATCGGTAAATTTAACGAGGAATTTTCAGGGCAGTGTGGGCAGCTTTTTAGGAATTTTCTTGTCGACGGCAAAATTAGGTGTTCGCTTAATGCCATGCAAAAAGGGAATGTGACGAATTTTTTCGATAACCTTTCTTGCGGAAGTTCTGAAGAACTGGGTAAGCATATTGATTATTACGGCGTCCTGATTAATGCCGACGCAAAGCAAGTGACGGAAAGCGAGGTTGCGAAAGCCTCGATATACGTAAAGCTGGGGATACTGTTTGGCATGATGGTGGGAATAGTTTTAATGTAACGGTGGTAGCTATGGATATAACGGTAATATTGAAAATCGCTCTTGTCGGCATTATTACGGCCATTGCGGGAATGCTGTTGAAGCGCGCGGGCAAGGACGAGATTGCGACGGTTGTCTCGGTGGTTGGACTTATTGTTGCCCTAGTGATGATGTTGGACTCTATTGTCCAACTTTATGACACGATACAGTCTTTGTTTGATTTGTAACCATGGATTTTTACAAAATTGCGTTGTTGGCCTTGGCGTCACTGGTTGGCATATTGGTCGTGCGTCAGTTAAAACCCGAATTTGCAATGCCGCTGACTATTGGCGCGTCTGTCGTTATACTTATAATACTGTGCGATCAGCTTTACGAGGTGGTTTACACCTTCTACAACTTTGCCGAAGATGCGAGTATTGACGGTGAAGCGATATCCTGCGTAATCAAGGTTGTGGGTATTGGATATTTGGCGGAATTTTCCAACAATCTGTGCGCTGACGCAAATTGTAAGAGCATAGGAGACAAAGTTATGTTAGCGTCCAAAATTGCGATACTGTTCTGTGCATTACCCGTTGTAGAAAAGCTTTTTGGAGTAATTAAGAACCTAGCACTATGAAATGGCGCGTTGTTCTGTTGGCAATACTGTTGCTTATTATATCAATTCCTTGCTACGCGCGCGCTGACGTTATGGACGACTTAGAGGAAAATATAGAAGAAAGCCTGGAAAATATCGACTTTTCCGGCGTAGATGAAGTGGCGGGCGGCTTTATTGGCAGTGTTCTCGAGAAGGTCAGAAGCATCATAAACGGCGAATTTGACAGCGCGGAAAGCTTTTGGAAGATGATTGGGCAAATGTTTAACGAGGGCGTTGGTGAGCTGTTGCCACAGATGGTCGCCATAACCGTAGTTCTTGTCATTTTGGGACTTATTCGGCGCACGTCGGGCGGACTTATTTCAGAAAGTACGGATAGCGTTGTGTCATTCGTAGGCGTGACCGTAGTGTTACTTGCTGTGCTGTCGCTTATTGTCGGACTGTATCGAGAGGTTTACGACGTGCTGTTTCAGGTCGCCACGTTATCGGAAGTTTCCTCGCCAATTTTGTTGACGCTACTAATTGCAAACGGCGGTAACGCCTTGTCAAGCGTGTGCCAACCGTCAATGGTAATGTTTTCTACCGTTGTCATTGCCGTCATTCGCAATGTGGTGCTGCCGTTATCTATTTTTGCACTGATATTTGCGATAGTAAGCAACATTTCGTCCAACGTAAAGGTTGGAAAGATGTCAAGTTTTCTCACAAACGCGGCAAGTTGGGTGCTCGGCATCGTGTTCATGCTTTTCTCGGCGTTCACGTCAGTACAGGGTATTACGGCGGCGTCCATTGACGGTGTATCCTATCGCGCGGCAAAGTTTGCCACAAAGAGCTACATTCCAATATTGGGCGGTTACCTTGCCGAGGGCTTTGACGTAGTGGTAGCCAGCACGTCGCTCATCAAAAACGCATTTGGTGCAGTCACTCTCTTGGTTTTATTGTTCGCAATAATCAAGCCTCTCGTATCAATTCTGTGCGTTAACATAGGGTTGCAGGCGGTTGCCGCGGTGTGCGAGCCGATAGTTGACGATAAGTACGTCAAAATGCTGGGTGGCATTAGCAAAACGTTGACCTTTCTGTCGGTATTGATAATTGCAGTAGCTTTTATGTTCTGCATTTTGGTACTTATCGCTATTACATGCGCCAACGGAGTGATTTGATATGGGAAAATGGGTTGTAACTGTCGCAGGTATTGCCATTTTGTCGGTGCTGTGCGACGTAATTTTACCGGAAGGGCAGACGCGCAAGTACGTTAAGACTGTATTTGGCGTAGTTGTATCTCTCGTCATCATTCAACCGCTTGTAGGACTCTTTTACAACGGATTGAGCGGAATTGCTGTAGATAATGATAGCATATATCCGCAGGAGCAATATTTGGAGAGCGCAGTCAGTCGTCAAAATCAATATGCTTTGAGTACAGTAGCGCAACTACTTGATGCAAAAGGAATCAAAGTGAAGAATATTCAACTGAATTCTACCGCGGATAGACTTACCTTGGAACTTAATTCGGCATACACCTCAAATTCGAACGCGATTGTAGAGCAAATTGCCTCGGCGTATTTTCCTTATGCCGAGATTGTAACGGTATGGAGTAAATCATGAATGCAATAAAAAATTTCTTTGCAAAACTGAAATCGATAAAGAATATCGAAATCTATATCGCGCTCATTTTGGCGGTTGTTGTCATATTACTTGTTTTTGCAGGCAACGGTGCAAAAAATACTTCAAAAACAGTAGAGGACGATACATATATCGATGAAATGGAGCATAAGATTTGTAACGTAATACAAAAAATCGACGGCTGTGGCAAAGCCGAAGTCGCAATATCTTACGACGGCGACGAATACGTAATCGGTGTCGTGGTTGTGGCTGAGGGCGCGAACGACCCCATAATTCGGTTCAAAATTGTAGAAGTGGTTGTAACACTGCTTGACGTTGACAGTACCAGCGTTTCGGTGTTCACATATAAAAGTTAGGAGG
>JAFLVL010000036.1 GCA_022508325.1 Clostridiales bacterium
AAACGTTCGCCTTTGGCGAAGGTCCTTCGGACCACACACGAATACCCGAGCCGCTTACTTGACAATTTTGGCGAATTTTGGTATATTTTGAATCATGAAGACCGATTTACACATACATTCCAACTGTTCGGACGGCATCTTTTCCCCCGAGGCAATAGTGGATATGGCAAAAGCTCGAGGGCTGGAGTGCATTGCAATCACCGACCACGACACTTTCGACGGAGTGTTGCGCGCAAAAGCCCACGCCGAGGAAGTGGGGTTGAAATACGTAGTCGGCGCAGAGCTATCTGCCGTAGCCGACCGCGAGGTACACATGCTTGTGTACAACGTTGACGTAAACAGTTACGAATTTAAACAAACCATTGCCCAAATTGCCGATTTGCGCAATCAACGTAACATTGCCATAGTGTCAAAGCTTGCCGAACACGGCATAGAAATCAATCTCGACGAACTCAAAAGAAGCTGTATATCCGTAGGGCGCGCAGTAATTGCACGCGAAATGGTGAGAAAGGGCTATTGCAATAGTGTTGCCGAAGTGTTTGAGAAGTATTTGGGTAACGAGGGCAGCTGTTTCGTGCAGACGAAACGCCTGACGCCCATCGAAGTCATTCATTTTGCACTGCGTTTTGGCGGAATTGCAGTGATTGCCCACCCAAAAAAACTGCATTTCAACGAACAGGAATTCGAACAGTTCTTGCAACCGCTTGTCAAAGCGGGTTTGGGTGGTATTGAAGCAAACTATTTTACACACACTATCGCTGAGCGTAATTACTACGGTAGAATTGCAAAAAAATACAAGCTAATCTCTACCGGCGGAAGTGACTTTCACGACTACGTGCACGGAATTGATCTGGGCAGTAAAAGTTTTTCGCCAAACGGTTACACGAGGACGATATTGGGAATATGAAAAAGACGATAATCAAACTTATCATTGCGCTCGCGCTTTTCGCGAGCGTTTTTGTTTGCAACGAGGCGTATGCCGAGGCGTTTTCCAACTGGAACGTGCGGTTGGAAATCAACTACAACGGCGACCGTTTTGCATACGATTTACAGCAAAACATCCGCCAAGACGACGGGAAAGCCACCGAGCGCGGCTTTTATTTGGGTTCTAAGGGCAAAAGACAGCTTTACGACACTTTGTCCGAGCTAAGTTTGCCGCCACTGGCGGTGTACGAATATATGTTGCCGAATTTCGGTGAAATTCTTACGCATTACAGCTACGTAAATAGGCAAAGAGTTGACGCGACTGTGAGCTTTGACGCGGGTGGCTTTCATTACAAAGAAGGCAACAATGGGGTGGCAATAAACGCAAAAAAGCTGTTTGAGACGGCATTAAATTCTCGCGGAAAAGTTGTCAGAATCGACCTGCCGTTGACAGTTGATAAAGCGGTCACCGTTGCCGAATTGAAGAAGAACACCGTCAAACGTGCAAGCTTCACTACGACCTACTACAACAGCGGCGCAAACAGATGTTTTAATATCTCCAAAGCCGCCTCTGCGTTAAACGGCGTAACGGTGGGCGTGGGCGAGACCTTTTCCTTCAACAACACGGTGGGCGCGCGTACCGAAGCAAGAGGTTACAAGACCTCAAAGGTTATACTGGACGGCAACTATACCGAGGGCGTAGGCGGCGGCGTGTGCCAAGTGTCGACGACGCTCTACAATGCCCTGTTGCTTGCAGGTTTTATTCCGAAGGCGTCGCAGCATTCCCTAATTTCCAGCTACGTTAAGGCGGGCTTCGACGCAATGGTGAGCTACGGCGTTGCGGATTTGACATTTGTCAACAGCACTGACCACCCTATCTATATCGCCGCAGTCACGAAAAACAAGACGATAACCTTCACCGTCTACGGCGAGCCGTGTCAATTCCGAATTGAGAGGGAAAGCGTAGAGGAGCGAGAAAAATTTCATACGGTGGAGATTGTCGACAAGGTGAAATACCCCGATTTGATTTACACCGACCAAACGAAAGTCGTCACAAGCGGCTCGGATGGAGTGAAAACGCAATCCTACCTCAAATATTACGTTGGCGACAAGCTGGTAGAGACCAAGCTAATCCGCAAGAACACCTACAAGCGCGTCGACCAAGTTATTGCGCGCGGTGAATTGGAACGAGAGATTTCTGAGAGAAGTGATGAAAATTGAGACGAGGAGGTGCGAATCGGGCGTCTCATGAAATGCGAAGTCCTACACTCGTACTTCCTCGCCTCACATAAAATATACAAAAACCAATAAGAAAATTGAATATATTCTATTGCCTAATACCGCAAAATTTAGTATAATCAAAATTGCATAATTACCAAAGGTCAAGGAGGGCTATCATGCCAGCCAAGAAGGAACAACCGCAAGTCTTGATTACTATGCCCAATAGCGTTGAAGCAGAACAGAGTATTCTCTGCTGTATTTTGCGTGACGAGGTATATCAGGCTGATATTATCGCGCAACTGCACGAGGATGATTTCTACCAAAACAACCACAGAGTAATATTTGAGGCAATGAGGGAGATTTCCTCGACCACCCACAAATCGGGCGAGGAAAACAAGGTAGATTCCGTCAACATTACGTCGCTTATCGACGCTTTGCGCAGAAAGGGACAGCTTTCGCAGGTGGGCGACATCGATTATATTGCCCGCCTGAACGACTTTTTGCCCAGCACGGCGAATTTCGACGAATATCTGTCAATAGTTATTCGCGCGTCAAAGATGAGAAAGCTCATAGCTATTTGCGACGAGGTTGATAAGAAGGCGAGAAGTCTCGCCAGCGCCGAAGAAGCGATAACCTTTGCCGAAGAGAAGATTTTCCAACTGTCGCAGGGCGGCGCAAACGGCGGACTAGTTTCGCTTGCCGAAAGCACCTCCAAAACCATGTGGAACATCAACGAACGGTTCTTGAATCCCGGCAAGTTCCGCGGAATAGAGACAGGTTTCAGACGCTTTGACCGCATGACCAACGGACTGCACGGCGGCGAATTGATAATACTTGCGGCGCGTCCCGGCGTAGGTAAGTCTGCGCTTGCCATGAATATCGTAGAGCACGTAGCAAAGCAGGGCAAGACTGTTGCTGTATTCAGCTTGGAAATGTCCAACGAACAGCTCGTCGAGCGTTTGCTGTCCAGTATGTCGACGGTACCCCTCGAATACATCAAGAGCGGACAGCTGCCAAACGGCGCAAGCGACCTAGCCAAACTCAGACTTGCCCAAGAGACGATATGCTCCAAGATGAGTCTATTCGGCAACGATTACGCCAATGTCAAGGCGTCGGAGATTGCTTCGCAATGCCGCAGACTCAAGGCGCAACGCGGTTTGGATCTAGTCATAATCGACTACATTCAGTTGATGAGCGGCGCGGACAAGGACAGTCGCAGACCGGACAACAGAGAACAGGAGGTCGCAAAGATTTCCCGTGCGTTGAAGCTACTAGCTAAGGAGCTGAACGTGCCTGTAATCGCCCTGTCGCAGTTGAAGCGCGACGCCGAGATTCGCAATATCAGAAATAAAGAAGGCGGTGGCGGCGGTGAGCCTGTACTGTCCGACCTACGCGAATCGGGCGCAATCGAGCAGGACGCCGATATCGTACTGTTTATTCACAAGGATACAGACCAAAAGACCGGGTCTACGACGCACAGTCTCATAATCGCCAAGCACCGTAACGGCGAACAGGGCAGCGTTCCTATTTATTGGATTGGCAAGATTGTGCGTTTCGTTGACGAGGATTATCTGATGCAGCATAACGTCAAAATTGACACCCCAAGTAGCGAAAATCCCGAGAACGAACAGCCGCCGATGGAAGAATTGGGAGCGCCTGTTTATGAAGAGGAAGAGGACGAAACCTTTACAATCAGTGACGAGGTTAAGAAAAAATAATGGTAGAAGCAAAGTATTTTATTGAGGAAATAATCAACGCAGACCTTGAGAGCGGAAAGGTGAAGAAGGTTTTCACGCGTTTCCCGCCCGAGCCAAACGGATACCTACACATAGGACACGCCAAAAGTTTGTGCATCAATTTCGGCATAAAGAGTAAATACAAGGGCAAATGCAATCTGCGTTTTGACGATACTAACCCCAGCAAAGAGGACACCGAGTACGTCGAGAGCATCAAGCGCGATATAAAGTGGCTGGGCTTCAAGTGGGACAAACTGCTGTTTGCAAGCGACTACTTCGACGTAATGTTTGAGTGCGCAGTCAAACTTATCAAGAAGGGCTTGGCGTACGTATCCGACGAGACGGCGGAAGAAATCAGACAAAGACGCGGCACTTTGACCGAACCGGGTATAGAGAGTCCCAACCGCAACAGAAGCGTAGAGGAGAACTTGAAGTTATTCTACGAAATGCGTGACGGAGTGTACCCCGACGGTTCGAAGGTCTTGCGCGCAAAGATTGATATGGCGTCTCCCAATCTCAACATGCGCGACCCTGTAATTTACCGTGTGCTACACGCTACTCACCACAACACCGGTGACAAATGGTGCATTTATCCCATGTACGACTTTGCGCACCCCATAGAGGACGCACACGAGGGTATCACGCACTCAATATGCACGTTGGAGTTTGAGGACCACCGTCCTCTGTACGACTGGGTAGTGCGCGAGTGTGAATTTCCCAACCCATTGCCACAACAAATCGAATTTGCCCGTTTGAATATCACCAATACGATAATGTCTAAGCGCTATCTAAAAAAGCTTGTAGACGAGGGCAAGGTTCTAGGGTGGGACGACCCCAGAATGCCTACGCTATCGGGTCTACGTAGACGAGGAATTCCACCCGAAGCATTGCGCGATTTTTGCGAGCGTATCGGCGTATCCAAGGCGAACAGCGAAGTGGAAGAAAGCTACCTGCACGCGTGTGTAAGAGACAACCTCAACCGCTCGGCTAATCGCGTAATGGCAGTTTTCGACCCATTGAAGGTGGTGCTGACCAACTACGACGGAAGCGAAGAGCTTACCGTTGAGGACAACCCAAACGCAGAGGAATTGACCTATCGCTCGGTACCGTTTTCTCGCGAAATTTATATTGACAGAAGCGACTTCGCTCTTGTTCCCCCGCCCAAATACTACCGTCTAAAGCCCGACGGCTACGTCAGACTAAAGGGCGCGTATATCATTCACTGCGACGAGGCGGTATGTGACGACTGCGGCGAGGTGGTTGAACTGCATTGCTCGGTCGTGCCCAATTCCAAATCAGGCGAGGACTCCAGTGGCGTCAAGGTGAAAGGTGTAATCCAATGGGTTGACGCCAAAACATGCGTAGACGTGACTGTGCGCAAACTGCAAAGTCTTTTGACCGACGTAGTGGACGGCGTGACCGACTTTAACGAGCGTTTCAACGAAAACAGTCTATTGGAAGTGACTGCTAAGGTGGAAAGGAGCCTTCTCAAAGCCAAAAAAGAGGACAGATTCCAGTTTATGCGCGTAGGCTACTACGTACTTGACAAGGACAGCAAGGGTCGCAAGCTCGTTTTTAACGAAATCGTAGGGCTAAAAGACAGCTTCAATACTACGAAATAAAACGACATTTTTCCCCATTGACAAACATATAAAAATAGGTTATAGTTAATATAATATGTTTTTGCTTGAAGAAGGTGGCAAATGAAAGTATGTAAATACTGCGGAGAAATCAACTCTAACGATTCAGAGTACTGTTGTAGCTGCGGTAAAAATAACTTCATATATCAGGAAGAGGTGCGCTGTCCGCATTGCGGAGAAATCAACGACAAGTCATTTGAGCACTGTATCTTTTGCGGCAGCACGCTGAAACCGCACACACATACGCATGACGAACACGATGACTCTGCCCCTGCGGTTACGCCGGTTGACGTACGCGAAGAGATGTCGGCAATTTACGGCGGTCCGTATTCTGAGACGGCAAGGTGCCCGCATTGCAATGCGCTTGTTCCAATAGCTGCAATTTTCTGTTCTAAATGCGGCACCAGTGTTGCCAGCTTGCACGAGCATCGCGTAGTTCAGCGTAGGGTTTGTCCCCATTGCGGCAGACTCAACCCACTAGAGGCGGCGTATTGCACCTATTGCTTCTGCGGATTGGGCGAGGCTGCAACGGAGGATTTGCAGGTTACGCACGAGAGCCAAAACCACGGCGACATAATGATTCGGCAGACCTATCTCGAAGGACTTCACGGCAAGAAGCTGATTTGCCCCAACTGTAACACGCTCAACCCCGATGATGAAGTGTTTTGCGTCAACTGCGGATTGAAGCTGGAGATTGATCCTATCAAAAAATATTGCCCCAACTGCGGCAGCGAGAATCCATCTGATAGTAGCTTTTGCTCCAAGTGTCGCTGGTCGTTTGAGGGCGTGAATCCCGACGAGAACGTTAAGTGGTGTTGTTCGCACTGTGAGCACGTAAACAGCGACGAGGACGCATATTGCTCTAATTGTGGGCAAAAAAGAAAAGAATAAAGGAGGCTGACAATGAGCAGTTCTAACAGTTTTAATATCTGTCCGCGTTGCGGCAATCCAAACCCAATGAGTGCTAAGTATTGTTTCAAATGCGGCGGCGAACTGAGATTACCTGAAGAACCGATAGTGTGTCACCACTGTCGTACGCGCAATACGCCGTTGGCAAACTTTTGCCGTAATTGTGGTGCGGAGCTTAAGGTTGGCTATGCTACCAAGATTTGCGCGCGTTGCGGCAGCGAAGTGCCTGCAGATCAGAACGTTTGCACATGCGGCTACGTGTTTGCGCATACTACCTATACCGCGCCCATTCCCGTGCGCTCCGACGGTTCGATAGATACAACAGGTGTTACTGCCACCGGTACACCCGCCTCGGACGGCGTAGCAAGCGACAGTTCTCTTGCTGACAAGAAGGGTAAGAAAAAGGAAAAAGTCAAGAAATCCACCATTGAGAAAGCCAAGGACGGCAAGGTGTACAGCCACAAGGGCGGCAGAGGCTTTGCGCTTGTTGCGCTCATTCTGCTGTTGGTGTTTGCGTATTTGGTTATGGCTCCGTTTGAAGCCCGTCCGTCCATTTTGAGTGGATTTGACAACGGTATAACTATTAGACACAATACGAGTACAGGCGACCCTTCCCCTGCCGTAGCTTACCGTCCGACGTACGGTTACAGCATGATTACGCTGTTGGTAGATGCTATAACTAGCGGTGCGTTTGGCAACACCATTATCAGTAGTGGCGGCACGGTGCAGGCAATAATTTCAACGCTTGTTGTAATCTTTGCTTTGGCGGTTGTAGTGCACCTAATTGTGTGCTTAGTTCGCATCATTAAGCCCAGACGTTCGTACAAACCCAACTGGCTGTACCTTGCGCTTGCTATTTTGACGACGGTTGTAGTTGGACTGATAATTCTATTCAACACTGTTGCCGTTGGCGAAGGATTTTTCGCAAATGTTGCAGGCATCTTCAAGCTTGCAGACGGTTGGAGTCTCGGTTACGTTCTATACGCAATTCCGATTTATTTCTGGTTCTTCTTCCTGTATTCGCTGATTGCCAAGGCGCGCGTTTTGAAAGAAGAAACAGTAGTCCCCGCGGTAGGTGACACGACGACAGCGGCATAGTTAGCAAAATAATATTGAAATTACTTTAAGACAGCCACACGAGACTTGAAATCTAAGGCTCGTGTGGTTGCTATTGATAAGAGGTTTTATGAAAATCACTTCGGAATTTTTAAGAGAAAAGTTTTTGAGTTTCTTTAAGGAAAGGGGGCACGCAGTAATCAAATCAGCAAGCCTAATCCCCGAGAACGACCCTTCCGTACTGTTCACGACGGCAGGTATGCACCCGCTTATTCCCTATCTACTCGGGCAAAAGCACCCGAGCGGCAATCGCCTCACCGACGTGCAAAAGTGCGTCCGTACAGGCGACATCGAAGAGGTTGGTGACGACAGCCATTTGACGTTCTTCGAAATGCTTGGCAACTGGTCGCTGGGAGATTACTTCAACGAGCAGTCTATAAAGTGGAGCTATGAGTTTCTGACAGGTAAGGACTACCTCGGTTTGGACGCCAACAGACTGTCCGTAACCGTCTTTGCAGGTGACGACGATGCGCCGAGAGACACCCATTCGGCTAAGGTTTGGGAGCAGTGCGGAATCCCCAAGGAACGCATTTTCTATCTGCCCAAGAAGAATAACTGGTGGATTGCAGGAACGACAGGACCGTGCGGTCCCGATACCGAGATTTTTTGGGATACAGGCAAACCCGCTTGTGGCGAGCACTGCGACCCATCTTGCGACTGCGGCAAGTATCTGGAAATTTGGAATAACGTATTCATGCAATTCAACCGCCAAGCAGACGGCACGTATTTGCCACTGGCGCAAAAGAACGTCGACACAGGCATGGGACTGGAGCGTACCGTGTGCGTGTTGAACGGAATGAAGTCGGTATATGACATTGACCTATTCGAAGGTGCTCTCGCCAAAATTCAAGAGCTTTCGGGCAAAAAATACGGAAGTGACCCCAAAGTCACGCGCGCAATGCGCATTATCGCCGACCACGTGAGGACGGCAACCTTCCTACTCGGCGACCCCGTTGGGGTTGTGCCCAGTAACGTTGACCAAGGCTACGTTCTGAGAAGATTGATTCGTCGCGCAGTGCGCATGGCTAATTCTCTCGAAATGCCCAAGGGTTCGATAGTCGAGATTGCAAAGGTTTACATCGAAGTATACAAGAACGCCTACAAGGAGCTGACCGACAACGCGGCAAAAATTGTCGACGAGCTGTTGAAGGAAGAAGAAAAGTTCACCAAAACCCTAGTTGCGGGCGAAAAGGAATTTTTCAAGGTCATATCTCATATCCAGGGCAAGGTTGTTCCCGGTGGCACGGCGTTCAAGCTTTACGACACCTTCGGCTTCCCTGTCGAGATGACGGTGGAGCTTGCCGCGGAGAACGGCTACGAGGTGGACGTCGAAGGCTTTAAACAGAAGTTTGCCGAGCACCAAGCTAAGTCTCACGCAGGCAGCGAGCAACGCTTCAAGGGTGGCATGGCAGAAGGCGGCGGCATTGAAACGACGCACCTTCATACTGCAACCCACCTGTTGCAAGCGGCGTTGAGACGCGTTCTCGGCGACGAAGTTAAGCAGAAGGGCAGCAATATCACGCCCGAGCGTCTGCGTTTCGATTTCAGCTTCGGCAGACCTATGACTGCAGAGGAGATTGCTGAGACCGAACGTCTTGTAAACGAAGCAATAGAGCGTAAGCTCCCGATTACTTGTGAAGAAATGCCGATAGAGGAAGCTCGCAAGACAGGCGCAATAGGTCTGTTCGGTGACAGATACGGTGAGGTCGTCAAGGTGTACACAATGGGTGATTTCAGCAAGGAAATTTGCGGCGGACCTCACGCCAACAGCACAGGCGAACTCGGTCACTTCGTGATTACGAAAGAGCAATCGTCGTCCAGCGGTGTTCGCAGAATAAAAGCCGAGTTGAGACGTCCATAATCGTCGCAATACTTTGTTCCTCTGTCACGTACGTCTAGTACGCTCCCGTCGGTCAAGCCGCGTGCGCCTCGTCTTGCTCGCTTCTGACCGCCTCAACCTACGAGTAATTTAATTGGCTTAAATTATAAAACTTTGCAAAAAACTTGATATGAAAATATACGACGTAGAGCAAATAAAAACACAATTCGAACAGACGATTTCAGACAGCGACACGATTGACGTTTTGTTGGATAAGTTCGTCAGTATGTGTATTCAGCAGGACGGACACGAGTGGGATATGCTATTGGTTGAAATGAACAGTAGTAATGAAATTGACGCAATTTTCAATCATTTCGCAGAGAGTATAGGACAAGAGATGATGGACAAAGTTCAATCGTTAATGTCGGAAATGGGGTACAATCCCTACGATGGCTCAAAGCAAGACGTTGCGCTGTCATTTGTCCGTCAATTTGAAGTTGAAGACAACGAAGACGAACCCGTGCAAATTCGTTTGGAATTGAAATACAAAACAACGAAAAAATTTGACCTTGCGACCACGTGGGAAAACAATACCGAAGAAGGACGCAAGTCGTTTATTGACATGATTGTCAATTCCAATATTTACAAATGGGCGTTGAAGCGTAAGTGCAAGTCTGTTTCTGTCGAATTGAACCTCTGTTAAAAATTTTTATAATGAATTCAAGTGGACCTCAAAGTTTTTGAGGTCCATTTTTTATCGCATTGGGTTATTCTTGAAAAAGCATTTCGCTGTACGTAGGCATTGACCAGAGGTGGGCGGGGCAGAGCTGTTCCATGACGTCGGCGGTTAAGCGTAACGCTTCTATTGCAGGTAAAATATTTGCGTGCATATATTGCGTTTTGATGACCAGTTGTGAGATTTCTTCGGATTTTTTTAAACACACGGTCAACTTTTTGCGTATTTTTGTGCCTCTTTGAAGCAATTTCGTTATTTGTTCGATTTGCCTTTTCTCTTCTTCGCAGTCCACTCCAAGGTCATTCTTATCTTTGGCTATTTTCGTTAAAATATGTAAATATTGCGTGACGGACGGCGCGATTTGTTTGATATACATTTCTTGCGCCACCTGCCCTTCTATGTGCAAAGTGTTGGCGTAGTTTTGCAGTAGAATTTGTTGCCGTGCCAGTGCTTCGCGGTGGGTCAAAACGCCGTGCCGTTCCAACAAATTGACGTTGTGTGCGTTGGTGGTGTTTTCAATGGCGGAGAGAGTGTCTACGCTTTTCAGTTTTCGCCGTTTGGCTTCCGCTAGCCACTTTTCCCCGTAGTTATTGCCGTCGAAGATTATTCGTTTGTGTTTAGTGAAGGTTTCTACAACGAGGCGCGTTACGGTCTGCCAAACGTCACCGGAATGCTCTAGTTCGTCGGCGAATTGGCGCAAAATCTCCGCAACGGCAACGTTTAGCGCCGTGTTGACGTCGGAAATAGACGCAGACGAGCCTACCATGCGAAATTCGAATTTGTTGCCCGTGAAGGCGAATGGCGAGGTTCGGTTGCGGTCTGCGCCCGTAGATATTTTCGGTAGTGTATCTTTGCCTGCTTGCCACTTGTGCGAGCATATTTCTTTGATGGTGTTTGAGAGCGGTTCTCCCAAGAATACGGTCAGTATCTGCGGCGGAGCCTCGTATCCGCCCAGTCTGCAATCGTTGCCGTGATTGCAGATTGACGCCGTCAGTAACTCCGAGTATTCATCCACGGCTGCAATTACCGCCGCTAAAAACAGCATAAACCGTGCGTTTTGGTGTGCGGTTTCGCCCATTTCCAACAAATTCTCATCGGTATCTGTCAATATAGACCAGTTGTTGTGTTTACCGCTGCCGTTGACGTAGCGGAAGGGCTTTTCATGCAAAAGACAGGTAAAACCGTGCTTTTTCGCCACCCCGTTTAGCATTTCCATCGTCAGTTGGTTGTAGTCGCAGGCAAGATTGACTCTAGCGTAGCACGGCGCAAGCTCGAATTGGTGCGGAGCAACCTCGTTGTGTTCGGTTTTTGCGACTATTCCCAGTTTCCACAGCTCGGCGTCAAGGTCTTGCATAAATTTTGCCACTCGTCCGCTCGGTTTGCGGTAATAGTGGTCGTTAAATTCCTGCCCTTTGGGCGGTTTCGCTCCGAAAAGCGTTCGTCCGCAATAAATCAGGTCGCGACGCCGTTCAAAATAAGCATTGTCAATGAGAAAATATTCCTGTTCTGCACCGACCACGCTCCATACGTGTTTTGCTTTGTCGCCTATTGCGTTAAGTACGCGCATAGCCTCTTTGTTCAAGGCTATCGAACTGCGTATCAGCGGCGTTTTCTTGTCCAAGACCTCGCCGTTGAAACTGGTAAACGTCGTTGGAATGAACAGGCAGTCCTCTATTACGAAGGCGTAAGAAGTGTAGTCCAAGTGCGTTACGCCCCTCGCCTCAAACGTCTCGCGCATACCGCCGTTTGGAAAACTCGACGCGTCGCCCTCGCCGCAAGACAGTTCTTTTCCGCGAAATTTCACATAGGCTCTGCCCAGTTTGTCGATGGAATATATGCTGTCGCGCTTGCCTGCCGTGAAGTCGTTGAGCGGTTGAAACCAATGCGTATACCGTGTAACGCCCAATTTTCTCGCCCACTTCATGAGCGCTTTCGCATAACGGTTGCGGTCGCGTTCGGTCGGCTCTCCCGCCCCTTCCCGTGCGGCAACTATTGCCTCGTATGTACTTTTGGGCAAATACCTCTTCATTTTGCCGTCGTCAAAGACGTTTTCTGCAAAGCCTCGCCCTTTTCTCCTCATTTTCATATAAATTTCCTTTGTATACAATATGAAATGAAGCTCGCCATGTGTGCGTTGGATTTCGCGCTTCACGAGATGACACCGCCCATATGATTCGCCTTTGTTCTCGCTTTTTTCGTGTTTTTACAATGGGCGAGCAAATAAAAAACGATACCGATTGGCATCGTTTTTGGCGATTTGTTTTTTTACTTTTTCTTTTCCCAAAGCTGAGGTTTCAAATAAACGCTGTCTTTTTCGGTCAGTTTGCGAACAATTCGGCAGGGGTTGCCCGCCGCAAAGACGCCGCTGGGCACGTCGCGCGTAACTACTGAACCTGCACCGATAACCGTGCCGTCGCCTATGCTCACTCCGCCACAGATAGTCACGTTGCTTGCAATCCAGCAGTCAGAGCCGATATTTATCGGCTTAGCGTATTCTTTGTCCGTCATCACTCCGTCCGCTTTTTCGTACATATTGCGTTCGGCGGGTAGCAGTGGATGTACGGGAGTTACGATACTCACACCCGAGCCGATAAATACGTTGTCGCCTATTGTCACAGGACAGCAGTCCAGTACCGTCAGGTTGAAGTTGGCGAAGCAACCCTTTCCAAACGTGGTGAACAAGCCGTAGTCGAAGTAAATCGGTCCTTGCAGGTACGCGCCGTTGCAGTGGGGTAGCAATTTGCTCAGAATTTCGTTTCTGGTTTCGTCGTCCTCGTCGAGTTTATTGTAGGAGTTGCACAGCTTGTGCGCGGCGGTGCGTAGATTTTGCAGTTCAGGCTCGCTCGGGTCGTAAATCATCCCCGCGAGCATCTTTTCTCTTTCCGTCATATATAATTCCTCTTGATATTGTTTTAATAAAAATCCGACCGCAACGCAATCGGATTTTTATCGTGTTAATTTTTACTTTTTGGGGACGATTTTTTCAAGACCGCCCATGTATTTGCGCAGTACTTCGGGAATTGTCACCGAGCCGTCGGCATTTTGGTTCTGTTCGAGCAGAGCAGGGAATACGCGGCTTGTTGCCAGTCCGCTGGCGTTGAGTGTGTGCATGAATTCCAACTTTTTGTCGGCGTCACGGCGGAAACGCATATTGCCTCTACGCGCTTGATAGTCGCGGGCATTGGATGCCGAGCTTACTTCCTTGTATATATTCATCGACGGAATGTAAATCTCAATGTCGTAGGTGCGCGCCATGCTGTCCGAGCAGTCGCCTGCGGCAAGCTTGCTCAG
>JAFLVL010000037.1 GCA_022508325.1 Clostridiales bacterium
TCGGCAACGCTACCGGGGATGCAGAACGCTTGCAGTCCAAGACCGATGCACTCTGCCGCTTCTGCCGCGCTCTTCACACCCTTTTTGAATGCGATTGCGCAACCGAGCGTATACGCCCAAACAGCGTTCTCAAATGCGATAGGTTGAACGCCTTTTACGATTTCTTCAACGTTCACGCCGTGTTCAAGGCACAAATCGCGAGCTGCCTCGAGGTTCTTGATTCCGTATTTTTTCAGTTCGGAATTGATTTTGTCTATTCTTCTTTCATAACCTTCAAATCTGATAGCCATCGTCTTTCCCTCCCTTAT
The DNA here is from genome assembly GCA_022508325.1 of Clostridiales bacterium. Taxonomy (GTDB): domain Bacteria; phylum Bacillota; class Clostridia; order Christensenellales; family CAG-314; genus Fimimonas. The sequence goes on from JAFLVL010000037.1 coordinate 309, forward strand.
TCATTTCTCGGAATGATATATTTAGCGGCGTTTTCAAAACGGCCGTAGTGTTTCTTTGCTTTTTCTAATGCATCGTTACCCGATACGCCTTCGGAAACAAGCTTCATCAACACGCCGAGGTTTACGTATTCGTAACCGATAATCTCGCCGTTCTTATCAAGAGCAAGGCGCGTAACATATCCCTCTGCCATTTCAAGGTATCTGGGGCCCTTGACCTTGGTGGAATACATAGTACCGACTTGGCTACGGAGACCTTTGCCGAGGTCTTCAAGTCCTGCGCCGACAGGCAGACCTGCGTCGGAGAATGCCGATTGGGTACGTCCGTAAACGATTTGCAAGAACAATTCGCGCATTGCAACGTTGATAGCGTCGCAAACGAGGTCGGTATTCAACGCTTCAAGCAACGTCTTGCCGGGGAGAATTTCCGCAGCCATTGCCGCAGAGTGAGTCATACCCGAGCAACCGATAGTCTCTACGAGCGCCTCTTCGATAACGCCTTCTTTGACGTTTAGAGTGAGTTTGCAAGTGCCCTGTTGGGGAGCGCAACAGCCGCAACCGTGAGTCAGTCCGCTAATCTCGTTGATTTGCTTTACAGCAACCCATTTGCCCTCTTCGGGGATGGGAGCGGGACCGTGATTGCAACCTTTTGCTACGCATTGCATCAATTCTACTTCGTGTGAATATTGCATAGATTGTGAGTCCTCCATAAAAATTTCTACAACATTATAATTATATCATAATCTGCATTGTTACGCAATATTTTGCGGAAATTTTGTCATCGTTAATATTGATACTACCATTGAAAAATTTTAACACATGAATATATGCGCAAGCAAAAACGCGCCGCGTATTGCGGTGCGTTTTAATTGTGTTTGTTATTATTTCGTGTCGTCGGTTGAAGTGTCGTCCGCTGCGCCGTCATCTGCGCCATCAACACCGCTTACGCGAGAGTCGCCTACTACTTCTTGCTTGGGCTTGATGAACAGCAACACTACGATTCCAACAGCCGAAAGACCTGCGATTACGAACAGAATTATCTTCCAAGTTTGTATCGTTTTTTTAGTTGCTACACCTTCGTCGTTCAGTTCTACGCCCAGATACATTGTGGGATGGAATTCGCCGTTTTCGGTAAAGCCGTTTTCCTCCTCGTCACTTTCAGCTACTCCGAAGTAACCGTTAGCATCCTTGACGGAGTAAACGATCTTGTATCTGTAATTGCCTTCTGTCGTTACGTCGTCGCTTTGAGGATTGATTGTGCCACTAGCCGTAATGTAGCTCTCGTAGCCTTCTGTAACCCTTTCGTCTGACGTCAAAGAACTGTCGTAAATCAATTTCCAGCTGTCATCATCGCCTTTGGCTGCGCCGTTGGTTGCTTCCTGTCTGTATACCTTGTAGGTTACAGTCGTATTGGAGCTGTCTGTGATAGTGAGCGAAGTTGAGATAGAGTACGTAGCGCCAACGGTAAGACCGTTCTCCATCTTAGACTTCATGCTAGATGATAGCGCAATTTCAGGGTTAGACGTATCTACTGCGTAGCGCGTCAAAGTGAATTCTTCCCAGTGGTACACTTTTTCGCCGTTGACACCGTCCGAACGGAGTCTTGCAGCTTTGAATTCGTCAGTGTTGTAGGGGGTCAGGACTGCGTCGTCGTCACTAATGTCGTCAGCCTCGCCGTCAATTACTACGAAACGGAACATCCAAAAACCGGAAGCTTTCACCGAAATGTCAGCGTCAGCTTTAACTCTACTAGCCCAATTCTCGTTTTTGGGGTCGTCGGAGGGAGAACAATATTCCAAGCAAATGATGTCGTTTACATGATAAGAGAATTCTCTTTTGCCTTCCTGTTCAGCAGTTGCCGCCGCTTCCGAATTGTCGTCGTTGTCTACTTCCTTTTGATACCAGTAAGCAACGATTTCAAACTCTTCCTCAGGCATAACAAACTGATCGCCCGCTCTGTACAGGAGAGGTTCTTCACCTTCTTCCAACAGATTGCCGTCGTAAGTTACAGATACAAGCCAACCTACAAATTCGTAACCTTCCTCTGCATCAAACGTATCCTCCGTTCTCAAAGTTACGTATTGACCTGCATAATAACTGTCTGTCACGGTTGCGGTCTCAGCACCTTCTGCATCACTGGACGCGTCTTTGCCGTCTTTGTACGTTATTGTAAGCTTCTCTTCATCTTCTTCGAAATCGGTCCTTTCTTCGGGCATCACGAGATAATGAAGGTCACCAGGGAACAATGCGTGGATTGCTTTTTCGTCTTTGAGTAATTCGTGAACTACGTCCTCGTCCTCATCGTCAACCCAAGACAGATTGAGCTTGAACTCTGTGCCCATCTCCACAAAGTAACCCTTGTTGTTGTCGACAATATATTTCTTGAATGCCTCAACGCTAAATTTGACTTCGCGTGCGGGAACTTCGGGACTTTCTACAGGTTCGTCATTCCCTTCTGCCAAAGCAAGCATCGGCAATGCAAACATACTTACGAGAAGTACCAATGCAACCAGTAAACTAATAAATCTTTTCACAATAAATCCTCCGATGCGCAAATGGGCATAAATCGCCCTTTCGCCGCATATAGAAATATTTTACATTTATTTCAACAGATTGTCAACAATATAAACCAATTTTTCACCCAACGCATAAGGTATTATGTAGGGCATTTTTCCGCCCTGAACATAAGAAAAGGACGGACGTACGATTTGAAGAATTTTTTGACGGTGGGACTCACCGCCGTGATAGTTTCGTTAGATAGCTTCGTTGCTGGATTCTCCGTGTCGCTCAATCGCAAAGTAAACCCCACTTTGCCAAGCGCCGTGGCGCTTATTACGCTACTGCTTTGTCTGCTGACCGGCGTTATCGGGCGGTATTTGTCGCAATACGTGGAGCAATACGTCAATTATATCGCGGCGGCACTACTTGCAATGCTTGCGCTATTCAATTTGCTGAAAAAGGATGAAAACGAGGCTGCGCGCCTGAAAAGCGTGACGCTGGGGGAAAGCCTGACTATTGGCATTTCGGTAGGCATGGACGCCGCAGTTGCCAATTTGTCGCTGTCGCTAGACAGCTCGGGCGCGCTGTCTATTGGAGGTGTTACGCTACTTGCGCCTATTGTATTTGGCGTAACGCATTACTTCACCGTATTCCTCGGTCAGGTTCTCGCGCAAAAGGTGGCACTGAAGTACAGCAACTACTTTTCTGCAGCGATTCTCGGAGCGCTTGCAGTGAGCAAACTTATTTAGCGCAAATAAAAAATAAGCAGCGGAAAAACCCGTTGCTTATTTTGTTGTCGCGTCTATTAAGTTGCGTTTATCTTTTCCAAGTGTAGGAGTAGTATTCATCGTTGATTGTGGCAAGAATGGACGCTACGTAAGAGGAATCCGCCACCTCGGACGCGGAAATCGTAAGCTCGGGTACAAATACTAAGTAGTCGGCAAAATTTACGTGCATGACGTTCTCCTTGTCGTTGCCATCGTCATCGTATTTGTAACCGACCACCTCCAACGTCATATCGTCATCCATCAGCCACCAGGTGTAGCCGTCGTAATCGTTGAGGTTGAGATCGGCAATCAATTTTTCCTCATCCATAACCATCCTGCCAAGAGACCAATTTGCGGGATTTTCAAACACAATATTTTGTATGCCCGTTTCATTCCAATCGTAATGGTAAAACGCATAACCTTCAATAGTCGTAACACTGTTGGGTATCGTTACCGTTTTCAAATTCACCGATTTCTCCGTTTCAAACGCGTAGCTGGCAATGGTCGTTACGGAATCGGGAATACGGAAAGACGTTTCCTCTTTGCCGTAAGCGTATCTCACAAAGGTTTTTTCATCATGTGTGTACAAGTGTCCGTCTACTGCTTTGTAGTATTGATTATTGGCATCCACTGTAAAGCCTTCTATTCCGGTGCAAGACATAAATGCCGCAGAGTCAATCATGCTTACGTTGCGACCTATCGTAACTTCACGCAATCCGAAGCAAGAGCCGAACGCAGCGTTGCACAACGTTGTAACAGTGTCTCCAATAACGACACTATATAGTCCGTACGCGCACCACAGCGCCCCCGATTCGATAACCTCTCCCTCGTTGACAACCAACGTGCTAAGATTCTGCGTGCTTACCAAGAAGATTGCGTCGGTGGGCACGGTCGCGTTTTCTACATAGGTTCTGTTGCCAAACAAATTTGTGCCGTATTCTTTACCAGCACCCAATATCGTAAGATTTACGACGTTGCGGCAGTCCCAAAACGCCTGATCGTCAATGCTCTTTACGTCTTGAGAAATTACCAGAGTTCTCAAATACAAGCAGCCGAAAAATGCTTGCTTTGCAATGCGTTCTACGCCAATGGGGGTGGTAAATTGCGTATCTTCCTTACCGGCAGGATAACAAATCAAAACGCCGCCGTTGTGGCTGTACAAAATGCCCTTGTCTGATTTATAGCTTGGGTTTTTGGAATCAACGTGGATATAAGCAAGCTTAGTGCATCCGGCAAAGGCGCAGTCGCCTATTTGCGTGATTTCTGGTCCAATGGTAATTTCCGTCAGATTCCTGCAATTTCTGAAAGCAAAACTTCCTATGGTAGTAAGCGTACTGGGCAAAGAGGTGATCTCACCAATCATTTGAGGAACGCAGTACAATTCTGTCACCGCTTTGTTGTACAGCATACCGTCAGCACTGCTGTAATTGGCGTTGCCTTCGGCAATGGAAATGCTTGCAAGTGACGAACAATTTGCAAAGGCTTCGAGATACAAAATGATTTTTGTGCCTTCGGCAACGGCGCAAGAGGTGATACTGGTGTCTGTGACCTTTACAAGCACGAGGTATTCGTTTTGTTCGTTGCCCAAATACAGTCCGTTGTCGTACTTGTTCAATTGCAAAAGTGCACAGTTGTCAAACACACCTCTTCCTAGAGAAGAAATTGTGTCGGGTATGCTGACATAGGTTAGATTTGTGCAAGCCTTGAAGGCTTCGTCGCCGATTGAGGCAACTTGACTGCCGAATATTACACTAAATATATCCTCGTTGGCTGCGTATTGGGATTTTTCAACGTTTTTGTTTACGTAAAGTACGCCGTCAGCAGTTAGGTATTCGTAAACGGGCGTGTAACTTCTGGTTACTTTGTAAGTTGCAATTCTGTCTGACCAACTTAGCGCCACGTTGCCACTTTCAATTTCTGCGCTTGGCGACGCCGTGTACAAGTAGTAGCTTCCATCGGTAAAGTACGCTTGATACGGCGTGCCGCTGACATCGCTCGTCAAAAACATGATTTCGTTGTCAACGTAGGCTTCAACGGCGTCAAGTTGCAAATTTACAGACTCAACTTCTTTTTTATCTGCGGAATAAATATTTTTCTCGTTGTAATGGTGAACGGTATCAAAAAATACTTCCGAAACCACTTCTTCGCCGTTGAATCTGACGAATATGTACTTGTACTCTATCGCCTCAAGCTCCTGGTACATTTGATCCAGCTTGACCAAAGTCGACTCGGAAAAGTCTGCGTTTTCTTCAAACTTTTCTATTTCGGCAACTTTTTTGTCTACCTTGCCGTCGTACCAAAAATAGGTGTTACCATTTGAGTCTATACGCGTAGGTTCGCCCAAAATACGCGCAACTTCCTCTTTTGTTGCGCCAAGCTTTATTTTTTCCACTTTGGAAAGACGGAAAATGTTGGTTAGTATCGGAATGAGTACGCAAAGTAAAACAATGACGATAACAAGCGCCAACGCTATGATCGAAAGGTTAACCTTGTTCATATCCAACCACACTACGGCTGACGACACCTTAGAAGCGTCCGCTTTGTCGTATTTGCGTTTTTCGTGCTTGTAAATTACCGACGCTTTTCTAAATTGCTTTTTGTCCTCCCCCATTACCGGAGCAACGGGAGCCGAGTGAGTTGCGTAAAACTCGTTTTTACGCGCTTCTTCCGCGGTTAGATAATTTTCTCTTTGCTTGGCCTCGTTTTGCGCAAGCTCGGGTGATTTTTTGGCAAGGAAAAATCTCACCAATACCGAGCCCACTGCAAGCAAAGCAAAAAGCAACGCAAACACAAGCACCAACGTGGGGCAAGAGCCTGCCGCCAACATACCCATTCCTTCGTCAAGCGCAGATACCTTAGCCAAAAGAGCAATTCCCGTAGCGAAAGCAATCAGGTAAAATACCGTCGTAGCGTACCCCATCAATACGAACAAGGGCATACGCCATTTGGCAATGTTAAGTTCCCTGTTCTTCAACTTCGGTAAAAAAGCCACCACGCCTGCAAGACAAGCGTAGACGACACTTAGCACCAAAAGTACGATTAGCGTAACTAACGAACCCTTAAGCTCGGGCATTTGACTTGTGATTGACGACGTATCATAAACGTTGCCGAGACTTTCGTTGGGAAAGCCCATTCCCACAACCAATTCTGCTACCGGCGCCGCGTAAAATGCAAATAGCAAAACTGCAAAAAGAGCAAAGATAGCAATAGGCGCAAATTTCAAAAGAGAATACACAGTTTGCTTAACATTTGCAGAGCCTGTACCCGAATTGTTGCTTGCTTGTCGTTGAGTGTTTGCAACAAACGAGTGACCGCAGTGATTGCAAAATCGCACCGAACTGGCAAGCGTTGCCCCACACTGAGGGCAGATTTTTTCTTCTTCCCATTGGGCTCCGCAGTTAGTACAGAATTTGCCTTCAAATTCCGCATCACATCTTGGACATTTGTTCATTTATTTTTCCTCCTGATAGTAATGTCTATTTATCTTAGGCACATAAAAAAGTGTCGTCTCTATCGAAACGACACCTGTAGAATGCGTGCTTCGATAGTTACCACACTATGTTCCAACGCACAGATACACATTGAAAGAAGCCACACATATCTACCAAGAGATATGGTGTGTATCTGTGTCAAAAATATTAAGAACATAATGTGGTGCCTTTATTTTACATTATAAATCAGTCAAAGTCAATAATAAATTCCAAAAGGTGAATGAAAAATGCCAATGACGCAACTTGTCTTTGGCATTTTTTTGATTTTAGTCGAGGTTGTCGCTTGTGTGTGGCGGTGTGTAAAGGGGTACGCCGTCATCATCGTCGCTGTCGGAAAAGTTCTCGATATGCTTGCTCACGTTGAAGCGTTTCCAAGGTTCACTTTCAGGCGGATATGCCACGAAAACCATGCGTTCTTTCGATATGGGGTGAGAAAACTCCAATCTGTACGCCCAAAGAGCAAGGTTTGTGCCCTTCATGAGAACGTCCCCGCCGTAACGCGCATCGCCAAATACAGGGCAACCGATAGCCGAGAACTGCACGCGAATCTGGTGACTTCTGCCTGTGCCAAGCTGCACCTTCACAAGGCTCACGTTCTGCTGTGTTTCAAGCAATTCATAGCTGAGTTCGGCGCGCTTTGCGTCGTGGTCGCCCATCGTTGCAATGTATACGGTATTGGTCAGTGCGTTCTTCTTGAGATAGTTGACGAGCGCGCCCTTCTTCTCCTTTGGTGCGCCGAGAACCGTCGTCAAATAGTATTTGCTCATCTCGCCGTCAACAATTTGCTTGCTTAAACGCTCTGCCGACTTGCTGTTTTTGGCAAAGACCATCACGCCGCCTGTGGGACGGTCCAGTCTGTGAACCAATCCGAGATAGACGTTACCGGGTTTATCGTATTTGTCCTTTATATATTGTTTGAGTAGCGTCAGCAAATCGAGGTCGCCGCTTGCATCGGCTTGACTGGGAATATTCTGCGGCTTAACCACCACCAACACGCTGTTGTCCTCGTGCAAAATAGCAACGTCATCCATTGTAAAAGTTTTTTTCATATTTTAACTCCTTTTTTTGCCTATTTCGCGCCTACAAAAAGTCCGCTTGCGCCACACGGCAACACTATATCCTCGTCGGTTGGCAGGCATACTTCATAAGCTGTGACTTCACCGTCACGTGGCACAGTCAGTTTGAGTAGATTTTGCAGAACCGCTGGTTGCAGACCTGTCGTGTAAGAATTGAGCAATACGAAAAGGGGATTGTCGCTGAGCACCTGAGCGCACAGCTTCAAAAAGTCGTAAATATCGCGTTCAATCTTCCATTCTTCGCCGCCTGCGCCCCTGCCGAAACTGGGCGGGTCGAGAATAATTGCGTCGTAACGGTGTCCGCGGTTGATTTCCCTTTTCACGAATTTGCGGCAGTCGTCAACGATATAGCGCACAGGCTTATCGGCAAGTCCAGAGAGCGCGACATTTTCTTTGCACATTTCCACCATGTTTTTGGCGGCGTCAACGTGACAGACGCTTGCCCCTGCGGAAAGACATGCCACCGTTGCCCCGCCTGTGTAGGCGAATAAATTTAGCACACTGATTGGGCGACCCGCATTCTTAATGAGGTCAATCATCGTAGCCCAATTCGCCGCCTGCTCGGGGAAAAGTCCCGTATGCTTGAAATTCATCGGGCGGACGCTAAAATTGAGATTTCGCCACCCAATTTGCCAATTTTCGGGCAGTTTTTTGTCAAATTCCCAGTGTCCGCCACCGCTTGATGAGCGAATATAGCGCGCGGCAGGCTTAACTACGGTGTATAACGGTTGCCTTGCGTGCCAAATAACTTGCGGATCGGGGCGAAGCAATATCACGTCGCCCCACCGCTCCAGCTTTTCGCCGTCGCCGGTGGCAATTATCTGATAATCTTTCCATTCGTTGTTGAGTTTCATAGTCTATTTCGATTTTGTCAGGTGCAGTGTAAACTTGTTGCCATTGACATCCCAAACCTTGCTGTGCGTGCCAAATGTTTGCGGTACTACGCTGTCGGCAAGGCAACCTTCGGCAATTTCGCGGGCATTGTCGGCGAAGACTTTCGATAGATTTTCGTCCGCTTCATATCCTACGTCGATATGGTCGGTCACCACGAAGTCGCATTCCTTGCGCATTGTCTGAATTTTGGAAATAATCTCGCGTACAAGTCCTTCTTCAATTAGCTTTTCGTCGAGGTTGACGTCGAGCGCCACAGTATCGCCACGGTCGGATACCACCGAATAGCCCTCTCTGTTCTTCGAAGCAATTAGCAAATCTTCCTCGGATACCTCCACGCTATCGCCGTCGATATGGAATACGTGCTTGCCGCCGTTCTTGACGTTCTCCACCACCTCACGCGCCTTCTTGCCTAGATTTGACAGGTGTTCGCGAATCTTGCCGAGCATTTTGCCATACTTCGGTCCGAGCGTTTTCAGTTGCGGTTTGATTTCGTAGTCAGCAAATTCGCTTGCATCGTCCACTGCTATCAACTCTTTGACGTTTAGTTCGTTCTTGATAATGTCTGCCATTTCCTTCGTTATATCACCGTCCGTTGCCACGTACATGCGAGAGAGCGGTTGACGGTTTTTGACGTTGGCGGCGTTACGTGCGCTACGACCGAGTACTACTAAATCCAATACCTTTTCCATGGTCTTATTCAAGGTCACATTTATGCGACGGGCGTTGGCTTTGGGGAAGTCGCAAAGGTGCACAGAACGAGGCGCGTCGTCGAAGCAATTAGCAGTAATATTCTGATAAATGCTTTCGGAAATGAAGGGCACGAAGGGCGCGGCAACTTTGACCAAAGTGTCCAACACTGTATACAAAGTCATGTACGCCGCAATCTTATCTGCCGTCCATTCGCTGCCCCAATAGCGTTCGCGGCAGCGTCTCACGTACCAGTTGGAAAGCATATCCGTAAAGCGTTCAATTACGCGCGCAGAGTCGGTAATTTCGTAGTTTTTTAACCCCATGTCAACATTTTTGACTAATTGATTGACTTCCGAGAGAATCCATTTGTCCATCAAAGTCAGTTTACACTTAGACAAATCATACTTGCTCGGGTCGAAGTTGTCGATGTCGGCATACAGCACATAGAAGGCGTAAGTGTTCCACAGAGTACCCAAGAATTTGCGTTGAGTCTCCGACACTGCTTCGTCATAGAATCTGCTGGGAAGCCACGGCGCCGACGATGTATAGAAATACCAACGCACTGCGTCTGCGCCTTGCTTGTTGAAGCTATCCCATGGGTCGATGACGTTGCCCTTGTGCTTAGACATTTTGACGCCGTGCTCGTCACCGACAAGCCCCAATACGATACAGTTCTTAAATGGCGCTTTGCCGAACAGCAAAGTTGACACGGCAAGCAACACATAGAACCAACCGCGCGTCTGGTCCACCGCTTCGCTGATGAAATCTGCTGGGAAGTTTTGCTCGAATAACTCTTTATTTTCAAACGGATAATGGAATTGCGCGTATGGCATACTGCCGCTATCAAACCAACAGTCGATAACCTCCGGCGTGCGGACGTATTCGCCGCCGCATTCGCAGCTCCACTTGCACTCGTCAATGTACGGACGGTGCAGTTCGATATCCTCACTGCAACCGCATTTTTCCGCTAGCTCTTTACGGCTGCCGATGACGTGAATTTTGCCGCATTTGTTGCAAATCCAAATAGGCAACGGCGTGCCCCAATATCTATCGCGCGAAATACCCCAGTCGATTACGTTCTCGAGGAAGTTGCCCATACGACCGCTACCGATTGTGGGCGGAATCCAATTTACCGTCGAGTTAACTTTGAGAAGCTTGTCACGTACCGCCGTCATCTTGATAAACCAGGACTTTCGAGCGTAGTAGATGAGCGGCGTGTCGCAACGCCAACAGTGTGGATAGCTGTGCTCGAACATTAGCTCGGCGTGTAGCAGTCCACGCTCTTTGAGGTCGCGAAGAATCAACTTATCTGCGTGCTTGCAGAACACGCCTGTAAGCTCCCCGCAACCCTCTACAAAATTGCCGTCCTCTCCAACAAGCTGAACGAGCGGCAAATTGTAACGTCTGCCGACGTTAGCGTCGTCTTCACCGAATGCAGGAGCGATATGCACTATTCCCGTGCCGTCGGTCAAGGTTACGTAGCTGTCGTTTGTGACGTAATAGCAGTCGGTACCGTCTACGTTTGCGTAAGTAAACAGGGGCTTGTAGTGCACGCCCTCGTACTCGCTACCCTTTTTGACGTCCAAAACGGTGTAAGTCCCCTCTTCAAAGTGCTTTGAGACAAGTTCTTTTGCCAAAATATAGCGCGAGCCGTCCTTTTCGACCGTCACATAGTCGTATTCGGCGTTCATGCACAGCGCCACGTTACTGGGTAACGTCCAAGGGGTCGTCGTCCAAGCGAGAAAATAGGTGTTTGGAACGTCAACCAATGGGAATCGCGCTACCGCCGACTTCTCTTTTACATCCTTGTAGCCCTGCGCGACCTCGTGAGAGGACAACGCCGTGCCGCAACGAGGGCAATATGGCACGATTTTGAACCCTTTGTACAAAAGTCCCTTGTCGTAGATGGTTTTCAGCGCCCACCACTCCGATTCGATATAGTCGTTGTCGTAGGTGACGTAGGGGTGCTCCATATCCGCCCAATACGCCACACGATCGGACAGATGTTCCCATTCGCCCTTGTATTTCCACACCGATTCCTTGCATTTTTCCACGAAAGGTCCAATGCCGTACTCTTCAATTTGCTTTTTACCATCGATTCCGAGCAATTTTTCCACTTCCAGCTCTACCGGCAAGCCGTGAGTATCCCACCCCGCCTTGCGCAGCACCTTTCTACCCTTCATCACCTGATAACGCGGTATCAAATCCTTAATAGAGCGCGTCAGAACGTGACCGATATGCGGTTTGCCGTTTGCTGTCGGAGGTCCGTCGTAAAAGGTGAATACGCCGTCACCCTTTGCCGCCGTTTGCTCGAATATTTTGTTTTCCTTCCAAAATGCCAGTATTTGTTTCTCCCTTTCTACAAAATTCAGGGAAGAATCTACCTTTTTGTATTTGGACATATGCTCATCTCCTTATGTTGAGATTTATTTTTTGTTTAAAATAAAAACGGCGTGTTTGAAAAACACGCCAATTTTAGCCCTAACCATTTCAAACAGGTACGCTTGCGTATTTTCACATATTTGCATTTTCGCAAGTTATACCGCGCGCTACGATAACGGTGCGCTCTCCGTATTTGCCTACTATGCGCGTGCTGTTCAGCAAATATACTCGCAGGGTGATGGCTTTCGGTTCGGTTAGTCGCGCCTTGCACCACTCGGGCGCGCTCTCTGTGCAAACCAAATTCCGCAGTCTTGTCCCCACTCAAACGTATTTTATATAGTTTCTGCAAATTTATTGTATCAAATCCCCAAATAAAAAGCAAGCAATTTTTAATATTGCTTGCCACCATTATTGCCGATCATCTATTAAAATTTACGCCACTATCGTTATGCAGAAATACTTTTCTTGAAAGTTGACGGCGTCGGCAATTTGTTTTTGGGTGAAATTCACACCTTCGGGAGCAACCACCCACTTCGTTTCAGCGTCATTTTCGCGTACGATGACCGCAATCACCACGCCTGTGAAGGTTGACACAGCTTCGTTGACCCCTAGAATATACACGTCCTGCCATTCGCCGTCGCCACCCATGTTGCCGTCAACGAAACCGTAATTGACGGAGTAAACCAGATCTTCGTGTTCGGGATGAACGCTACCGAGCGGACGGTCTACCGTTACCGCGACACGACAACCTATAATTTCCTTATATTCGTTTGGATTTTTCATTTTTGAAAAATTTTATTTATCTTTCTTTTCCAGCTTGCGCTTGTTGCCGTTCTCGTCCATGACGTAGGTGTTGTCGAGAACTTGCGTGACGCCTTGTCGCCACTCGGCGATGTACTCTTTGCGTAACTGTTGCTGTTCGGTTTTCTCTTCCTCGGTCAATCCTTCGGGAGATTTTGCTTTTTTTGCCAGCTCGTTAATACGCAGTAATTTTTCTTGTAGCATAGTGGATATTTCCTCACTCGTTATTATTAAAAGCGACCGCAATTATACGGTCGCAGAAATTTCAAGACTGCGCATTTGCAGTTGACAGACGACGCCGAAACGGTATCTCGGTAGGTAGCTACTCCAAAGCTCCCT
>JAFLVL010000038.1 GCA_022508325.1 Clostridiales bacterium
CACATTCTGCCGTAGTGAGTGTAGTGAACGTCGCGGACCTCGAAGGTTGCGCGGTCGCGGTTGAGTCCGCCGGGACCCAATGCCGACAGCTTACGTTTGTGCGTCAATTCCGCAATTGGGTTGGACTGGTCCATAAATTGCGACAATTGCGAAGAGCCAAAGAACTCTTTGATTGCGCTACTTACAGGGCGAACGTTGATAAGCGTCTGCGGCGTAGCCTTGCCGGGTTCTTGAATTGCCATTCTTTCGCGAATGACGCGTTCAAGACGGGAGATACCGATACGGAATTGGTTTTGAAGCAATTCGCCAATAGAGCGTACGCGACGGTTAGCAAGGTGGTCGATGTCGTCGGCAACACCAATGCCGTACTTCATGCCGAGGTTGTAGTTAACCGTTGCGATAATGTCTTTGCGCGTGATATGCTTGGAAATAAGCTCGTCACGGCGCGCGCGAATGAGAGCAACCGTGTCCTCGTCAGACAGCTCCGAGCCCAATATTTCGTGCAGAACTTCTGCGTCCACCGCTTCGTACAGTCCTGCTGCCTTGAAATCAATCTGAGCAAAACGGACGTCGTGCGTCATGGCGTAAGACTTTGCGTCAACGGTGCCGTTGCCGATAACCTTTACGTGCGGACATTCGGTTGCAAGAACGATTACGCCTGCGACGTTGGACTTGTAGAGGTTGTAGCCGTTATTAAACGCGATATTTGCCGCCTCTTCAACGGTAATCTCGCCCTTACGTTCCTCATAAGTTGCCTTTGGTAGCTCGGTCAGCGTTCTGCCGCTGGCGTCGATAGCTTCGCCGAAAACGTCCAGCGTGCCCTTTTCCGTCAACACTACGCAACCAAGGTTCTTAGACAGAATTTGCTCGAAGTCGTGAGCTGTCTTTGCGTCGGTTGCGTCGAAAATTTGCGCGTAGGTCTCTTCTGCAGTGTAAATCTCATTGATACCGCTGTTCTGAATGTCGTACGCGTCGGAGTGACTCAGCACTGTGCCCGCCTCGATTACGCGCTTGTTGGGAATAGTGACGTGCTCATCAATATAGCTGTTGACCACAGCGCTATAGAACGCGTCGTTGTCATTAACAGGAACTTCAACGGTTATGCCCTTATCATTCAAAATCTTGATAGAGCTTACTACACCGCTCTTGGCGATAAGCTGAGCTTGCTCTTTGGTCAGGCAAGTGTACCTAGCGAAAGACAGCAAGGCAACCTCAACCGACTTGCCGAGAGTGAGTCCTACGATACGGCGTCTCAAAGCGAGCTTTTTGTTGTACTTGTAGCGTCCGACGCGCGCCAAATCATAACGCTTTGCGTCAAACAGCAAATCGTTCAAGGTCTTTTGCACCGATTCGTCGGTGGGGACTTCACCCGGACGCAGACGCTTGTAGATTTCTACTAACGATTCTTGGTCGGTCGCCGTGTCGTCCTTGATAAAGGTCAACGCCAATACAGGGTCGAACTCGAACAGCTTGGCGATAAGGTTGCCGCTGTTGTTCTCTCTGATTGGTCCGTCGTGCAAAACACCGCGCAACAGTACCGTTATCGGCAGTTTTCTGTTACGGTCGATGTGAACGTTCAAGATGTTGTTGTTAGAATCGTGCTCGATTTCCAACCATGCTCCGCGACTGGGCATTGCCGTCGTGTTGTAGACAGGCTTGCCGTTCTTGTCGAGCTGTACGTCGCAGTACACACCGGGCGAACGAACCAACTGCGAAACGATTACGCGCTCTGCGCCGTTGATAATGAAGCTACCCGTATTGGTCATTAGCGGGAAGTCGCCCATAAACACTTCTTGGTCGACGAACTCGCCCGTGCCCTTGTTGGTCAGGCGTACGTTGATACGCAGGGGCGCGGCGTAGGTAGCGTCACGCAGACGGCATTCGTCCTCGGAATACTTCGGCGATGCGTCGATTCTGTGATCGAGAAATTCCAAACGGAAGTGTCCCGCAAAGTCCTCGATAGGCGAGAAGTCTTCAAAAACTTCCTGTATGCCCTGCTCGATAAACATGCGATAGCTGGACTTTTGAACCTCGATTAAGTTAGGCAAAGGCAGTACTTCCTTTGTCTTGGAGAAAGATTTCCTTTCGTGGTTACCGAATTTCACGGTAGTGATGTCTTTTGGCATTGACAAAACTCCTCAAAAAAATTTTCTAAAAATTTGGCGAAATTTGTTGCAAAGTCGCGATTTGTGTGGTATTTTGAAGATACAAAAGCGACTTTTGAGGGCAAAAAGCGCGAAAGGCGCAAAATTCCCCCTTATAGGCATATACATACAGATAAATACTATCACGAATTGCCGCAATAGTCAAAATTATGTCAAGCATAGAATTAAAAAATAAATAAGAAAATATTTTTTCATTATTGATTTTGCCTAAAAAAAAGCCCATGAGACACACTCATAGGCTTATTTTTATCGCTTATATTAATTAAGTTTTATTACTTTGCCGCCAACGCGTAGCTCTTGTCAACGTAAGCGAGAATCTCGTCGAGAGACACCGAGCCGTCGAGGAGAATCGTTATCCAATGCTTTTTGTTCATGTGATAGCCTGCAAAGTAGCTAACGTTGTCAATTCTGTTCGGCAGCTCGTCCGCGTCGAAGCGCAAGTCCACTATTTCTATCGGCTCTTTTCCGTCCAAACCCAACCTTTTGGGCAAGACAGCCATCAACAACACGTACCATTTTCTACTGTCCTTTCGTCGGATTACCGCTGCGTCGGGCAAATCTTGCCAAAGATACTCCGCTTCATCTCCGTACTTTTCTTTGGCGTATAGAATGATTTTCTTCGCGTAGTCCTCTTTGAAAACGTCGTAGTCGTAGCACTGGGTCTCAATGTCGCGCAAGACTTGCTCATGTTCTGCGCGAACGCGTCCAACAAAACCGCCGACTGCGCCCTCTACTAGGTGCAGCGTATACACGTCCTCAGCCGCAACGTCGTAGACTTCGGTTGAAATCTCGCCGTTCTCAACCGTCACCGTCAGCCGCAGTTGCCCGTCCACTATATCCGTCACGTACACATACTTGCCGTCCGAAAGCTCGAAGCCGTAGCTTATTAACTTGTCTAAATTCGGTAATTTGTTTTTAAATATCATATTATTTCAAGTGACTTTATTATCGGCACACTCCACCGCAGGCGAGTGTGTTCGACTGTGGCGCATTGCGAAGCACTAAGTCCACAGGCGAATACACGAGCCGTACTTACTTCGCTTCTTCGTCTAACGCTTCAAGCAGAAAGCTCACAGGGCGGAAGCCGTCGTTGCAGGAAATCATTGCCGAACGCGGGTTCTTCATCCAACCGTCGTAGAAATTGCCGCCGCCGTTGGCAAGAGTCGCAACAAAATGCGAAACAGTTTCCCATGCGCTGTCGCAAAAGCCTTCGGGCTTGACCTCACCGTTTGCAACAAACGTCTGCCCTTCTCTCATATCGCAAGGGCGCTCAAGAGGGTTCTCGTACTTTTCCATCAAATCGGCGTACCGCGCCACTTTCATTACCGTTATTCTTACTTTTTTCATGTTCTTTACTATATCATATACTCCAATTCTTTTCAAGCATAATCGTTGCGCGAAATGCGCCTTTGTGTTACAATAAAAGTAAGAAAAATTACTTGAAAAAGGTGCAGTTATGGAAAGATCACATCCGTGCACGACGACTGACAACGAAATGATAAAAGATATGTCAATAGCGTTACTTAAATGTGGCATTGACGAGGGCGCGAACTATTACGAAGCTGACGAATACAGCAAGCCCTACTTCAAAATCTCCAAAAAGTTCAAAAAGGAGTCGGACAACGACCCCGAAGTCTGCTATATCTACATTGACGTAGACGATGCGGAATACACCGTGCACGGCCGCTATATCCACGAGCATTTATCCCACGAGAACAAGGCGGTCAACTTGGTGCTTGGATTGCTGAGTGGCGCAATAGCCGAGGTTGTGTTGGTATTCCTCAACAAAATGGCGGGCTTTTTCCTGCTTAATACAGGCGACCCCGAAAAAAACGTCAACGTAATCAATGACAATGCCGAAACGATAATGGAACATCTGTCATCGCGCATGGCGTCGGCGCCCAACGTTCACGGTCATATAATTTTTTCCGCAGCATTCCCCTACTATCTGCAATACGGCGGCGGTCGTCAACCGCAAATAGAGGGCGTGCAAATCTATATGTTGTCGTCGGTATTCGCCGAACATCCCGAATATTACATAATTCAGTAATCCTACAAATTCAATAATTGCTTTCTACAAAAAAAGCGCAGACGAAAAAGTCTGCGCCTTTTTGTCACAGCTCAAAGTCCACTGCACCGCTTTCCGTGTGATACAGTGCGCCGCAAACAAGCAGACCGCCTGCTACTACATGTTCCTTCACCTTGGCAACGCTCTGTTTGACGTTCAATACGCTTGCCTTTGTCGTATCGTGTTCGTCGCCTATTGCGCGACGTATTTCGTCAGTGATATGTGCCACAAGCCCGTGGTTTTGCTCAAGAGCCGCGTTCACCGCTCCGCAACAAGTATGCCCAAGCACGACAACAAGCCTACAACCGAGGTGTTCCACAGCGTACTCAATGCTTCCCAGCTCATACTCACCTACGACGTTTCCCGCAACGCGAATAACGAACAAGTCGCCAATTCCCACCGAAAAAACAGCTTCCGGAATAACCCTCGAATCGGCGCAGCTGACGACAACGGCGTAGGGGTGCTGGCCGTTCTTATAGGTGTATTGGCGTTTTTCAAGTGACACGTCCCCCACGCCCTTGTCCGTATTCAGGTAAATTTTATTTCCTTCCTTCAATCGCTCTAAAGCGTTGAGCGCGACCGTAAAATCCTGTTTCATAATGGCTATTCTATTTCTTCTTTTCCTGTCTGCGTTTGTCGTTAATAATTTCCAGCGCGGCTTCGTCTATTAGCGAAATATTCTCCTGCTTGGCGATTGCTACCATTTGAGTGAGCGCTGCCTTCAAGAAAATGCGTGGAATTTTGGTCAGCTTTGCGCACGCCTCGTCGGTAAATTTCACGTCGGGGTCAATACGCGAAGCGGCGTAAATAACCGACTTGACGTCGCCTTCCTTGGCTTGGATTTTTTCCGCTATCGGACGTTTGAATTTGGTATACCAGAAGTTGGTGCTGTCGCGATAGCCGTAGTCCACGGGGACGCTGGGGAAGTTATTCCTCGTCACACCGTTGACGATAGAATTGTGATACTTTTCTTTCATCAAGATTTTGTCAATCTTCAAAATAAAGTGCGCGCCGAACTTGCTGGTTATGCCGTTGAAGTTTCTGTACGGGGGCTCGTACCCTTCCAAGTTTCCCGCCTTGTCATTGAAGGCAGCTTCAAGCGTATCGTCCCAACTGCACTCAAAAACCTGATAGCTTTCCTCAACGATTTTGGGTCTGTCGGCAGAAATCGTACTGTCCGAAAGCGTGAAGATGCAGTTTTTCATTTTTTCCTCGGTGGTATCTCCGGGGAAACCCAATCGCACCGCTTCTTTGAAATATTTTCTCTCGTCGGTGATGAAATTCAACGAACATTTTTTGTTGCGCAGAATATTCTGCGCGGTATTGGAGCTATTTCTGCATTCCAGTATCATTGCGTAATAGTCCTTGCCCGCAATGTAATAGGGAAAGCACAAGGAGTATGCCCCGAGATTGGTCTGTCCGTTCTCGCTCACCGTTCCCACCAGAGTCGTGGGCATTGGAAAGAACGCGGAAGTCTGATAGAAATTGTCTACAATTCTAAGTTCTTTTAATTTGTCCATACTGATACCTCGCAATAGTTCTTCATACAAGTATTGTACAAATATTGTATCATAATTGCCAACCGTTGACAATATCTTTGGCGAAAGCTATAATTTGAGTAGCGGAGGCAATATGTCAAAAGTCTTGCAGTGCGACTTGCACACTCACACGAATTACAGCTTCGATAGCGTTGTTACGATGGAGCAATACGCAGAGAAGGCGGCAGAACGTGGCATCGACGTCGTTTGTTTCACCGATCACATCGACTGCAACAGGCATTACAATACCTTTGACGGATTTCTATTTGAGGAGCGAAAGTCCGAGTTTGAACGACTGAAAAAGCGTTTTGCGGGAAAAGTCGAGTTACTTCTTGGCTTTGAAATAGGCGAGCCGCATCTGCACCCCGATGTTATGCAGGCAGTCTACGCCACTAAGCCCGACATGATTATCGGCTCGATACACTTCCCCGCAGACTACGAGCAACGTGAGGGACGCTACCCCAAACGCGAGTACGAACAGCTGTACAACAGATACGTTCGCGAGATGGTAATGCATGGCGGATTTGACGTGTTGGGACACGCCGACATGCCGAAAAAATATTATACCCGCGGAACGTCCGATTCCGAAAGCTACGTTGAAGACCTAGACTACATTGGCGAAACGCTACGATTATGCGTCGAAAAGGGTATCATACCCGAACTCAACACTTCCTCCTTACGTAACGGATTGACAGATACCATGCCGTCGCTGAAAGCAATAGAATACTACCTAAAATGTGGCGGAAAGTTCGTAACTATCAATAGCGACAGCCACGACGTGAACGATTTGGGGCGCGACTATGGGCAAATATTTGCAAAACTACCCGACAAACTGCAAACGTGCTACTTCGTCAACAGACAGCTTAAAGTTGCCAAGACGAAGTAATAGACGTTTGAGTGAGGGCAAACGCCTAGCTTACTCGTTTTCTATCCGTTATATTGTTTGAAAGGTTACCGCAACACTACCGCTGCCAACCGCCTGTTGCAGACCGCTGATGTCATTGATTTTGCCAATCTTCGCGTAGGAATAGGGCGTTGAAAAGCTCTTGTAAAACAGCACAACGCAACTGTTGCCATAAAGCATGATGTCCCCTGCCTCAATATTGCCGACACGTTCGTTCTTTGTGGGCAAGGTTGTCGGCAAGTAGTTGTACTTCTCGTTACCGTTCAATTCGCTCATATCGAGCGTCATTGGCAACAGCTTAGCGAAAGCCTGTGCTGTTGCCGTGTCGTATAACGTTGCCGTAAATTCCCTGTTGCCAATCGTGATTTTCATAGAATATACCTCGTCTGGGTCGCCCTGTTCACTATCGCCGTTTGTCGTACCGTTGGGACAAGCAGCCATTATCAACAACAAACAGATCATTAGCACTATTAGTAGCACTTTTGAAATATTTTTCACCGCGAAAACTCTCCCGATAAATTCAGTTAATTAATATTTCTTTCGCCAACGTCGTGTATTTGACGACAAATTCGCTTTTGGCTTCTGTGTAGCCATCTCTGTCGTGTTCAAAATTCTTCCAAAGTCCGATTTTGAGAGTCTCGTACTCTTTGGCAACTTCGGGATGGGTATTCAGATAGTCGCAAAAGCAAATTTCATCATTGTCGCCGACGTGTCGCAAATGCAGGTGATAAACTTTGTCGGCAAATCCGTTTTCCGTGTAGCCCTTGTTAAAGGACATACGGTTCTCACTTTCCGACATTTTGATCCAGCCGTTCATTTGAAGTGTAGTTGCAACGTCGGTTAAACTGCCGCTAACCTCGACTAAAATATCTACTATCGGCTTTGCCCAAATGCCTTTGATTGCCGTACTTCCGATATGATTTACAATAGCGCCCTTTGGCAATATTTTTGTAAGCTCATAAGCTTCCTCTGCGTAGTATTCAGCCCAACGTTCGTCATATTCCGTCAATACAATGGGGAAAAGCTGCCACAGCTCTTCTAACGTCATTTCCGATAATTTTTTACCCATATTACTCCGTTAATTCGATACTTATCTCTTATTCATTGCGTCAACGAACTTGCTGCTTTTTGCCGTCAACTCGACCCAAGCGGGACGAAATCCGCTTTTGATTGCATTTCGTACCGACTTTATATTCGACCATGCCGCGCAATAAAACGGGACTTTGCCTCGCGTAATATTTCCAACGCAAGTGCCGACGTAAGCGAGGCGGCAATGCCTTGGCGACGGTATTGCGGCAAAACGTCTACGCCTATATGCCACATATCTTCACAGTCTGCGCTACACGCGGCAAGTCCGACTAAATTGTCTTTGTCGTACGATACGAGATTACATGCAAACGGCATTTCAAGATATTTACGCGCCTTGGCATTTTTCTTTGAGATAACGATTTTGTTCTCGTTCAGCAAAAAATCTTCCGGTTTGCACCCCAAATCCACCGCCGATTGTCGCATTGCAATTCGCACAATGTCTTCGTTGGTCATTGTTTCCTCATCATTAAATTGAAATATATTTTCGTTAGTTATCGACAGTGACCGTCTTTTTGTTTCGCCTGTTTTCGTGTATCAATATGCAACACAATACCAAAGCCGCTATATTCACACCCAAAGTGGCGACGGCTATGATTGGCACTTCCACCCAAAAGTATAGCGCAGTTATGTTCACAAAAACGCTAAAGCCAACGAAAGGCGCGAGCAAGCAAAGTATTACCAGCGCGCCTATAACCGCTTGTGACGTTTTCTTCCCTGCAAAAAGTAATATAATTATCGCAACGGCGGCAATACCCAATATTCCCATTGCAATCATGGGTATTACATTTGCAATAAGCGCAAATGCGAAAATCAGACCGTTTTCATTGTCATCACGCAGCTCAAAGGACTTTATCTGAAGCGTAAGCATAGCGACAATCAAAACAATTAAAATAGGCAAAAGTATTTTCAATGCAAGTAATTTTTTGTTCATAATTTTCTGCTCCTACACACCGCTCGCTCATAAAACAACGGCAAACATCCATTTGTCCTGCTATTGAAAAATGCGCCGCATTAAATTACTGTTTATAGTAAAAACATTGTAGCAGACCGCACAATATAATGCAAATCGTACAAAAAACATAACGAAACTCACTGACACTTAGCACTACAAATCAACGTCGACATTGTATTCTTTGTCTATTAATATATAAGTCAAGGCGTGTTGCTTGCACAGTCGCAAATTTTTTTCGTTTTCTTCGATCAACTTTTCTTGCGCCAAGTCGCCACTTATCAATCTGTTTTCTACTACGCTTTCGTTCAGCAAGACGTCTTGAAAGTTGTTTTGTACATAGTTTCTGCTCATTATCAGGCAATAATACCTGATTTTTGCCTGATAATCTTTACTGAAGTCTTTTTGCCAATCAAACGGAATATAACAGCCTTCTACTATCAGATTTTGTCCGTTTTCTATTGCCGTTTTTATGATTTCTCTGACTATTGACCAAAGATACGGTGTCAAATGCTCGTCATCGCAAACACTTAGAGACGTTTGACCGCTTCTAATCAAACCCATTTTTAGATGGTCGATTGAAAGGTACGGATATTTATATTTTTCCAATAATTTTTGGGCTAACGCAGTTTTACCCGTATGCGTTGCGCCCGCTATTAATACTATCATAGTTCTCCTCTAAATTACTGTTTGTCGTACAAACATTGTACAATACTGTGCTTCAAAAAACTTCGTGATAAACAATTTCCTTATTATGCTCTTGCGCGTAACGCAACTCCCGCGAAACAGATTCGCCGATATACCCGCCGATATTTACTATATAGACGGCATCAGACATATCGATTTTCTTAAAATGAGCCGCATTCAAATTTTCTTTGTCTTTCTCGCTTAGTGGAACAACCGCATCGCCAACAGGCGTAAGAACGCAATACCCCTGCTTTACTTCAAGCTCTAACGCTATTTCTTGCATTTGTTTTGCAAATCTCATGCTTCCACACATCGTTACTACTTTCATTTTACCACTTTTGCTCCGCTAAATTGAAAATTATCAATAAATATTAAGTATACTATCTTTTCCACGGACGACTTTTCCCAAGCCAACCGTTATTGTACCAATACTCATTGTCAAGCCCTATATCACCGTTTTTGCGCACTCGTTTTTGGATTAGACGACATAATATAAACTTTATTTTAGTTATAAGTTTTGTATGAGCAGGCTTTTCGTAATTGATTTTAGCAAATTTGAAAGCTAGCCTGTCAATATTTTTAGTGAGTTTTTGGCGCCGCTTTTCAGAAATTTTATCCCAGACGATATCATTCATTAGCGCACCGTTAAATACGCCGATTTGTGATATTCCCCACCAAGACAAGCTGTGTTTAATATCTTGCGCAGACGACTTTGCCCCTGCGCCAATACACTGTGTAATAACTACCGCGCGCTTACCAAACATTTCTGGCGCAGGTCTGTGGGGCATCCAACGATAAGCCAAGTGGTCTAATAATGCTTTCATTGCGCCTGTTGCGTGCATAACGTATGCGGGCGAAGTTATAACGATTAAATCTGCCTCAATAAGTGATTTTTCAATCGCATTTATGTAATTAAAGTCCTTGCAACAGTCTTCGCCTTTGGTAAAACAACTTGTACAGCCCACACAAAATGACGGACAGTCTTTCGGCAGGTAAAATTCCGTAATTTCTGCGCCTTGAAAACGTTGTAATAATATTTCCTTCAGTTTATATGTAACACCACGTTTCTCCGTGCCATTTATTATTGTTATTTTCATATCGATTTTTCTCTACAAACAACTTTTAAAGTCTTATTCGACTTCTTCTTTTCCCGATTTCTCATTTTTTACACCTTCACAAAAGCGCGCAAAGAGTAAAGCGCCCAGACTTCCCAGATGCAGAAAGTTAACTGTAAACCTCAATTCCGTTCGCGAACCTCCTACTTCTTGCAAAGCATCGAATTTATCCCAAAACTCATCTCTATTTTCGTATGGAATATCCTTCCATTCCTCGTACAGTGTCTCGTATTCCATGCAAATATTTAAATATTTTGGATACATTGCAGTATATGTAACTCGGAGGCCAAGAAAGCAAACTACAAGCAAAATTGTCACTACTACCCGCCAACCAACCTTTCGTCTTATCAACTGAGAAATAGTATTGCAATAGAATAAGATAACCGCCATCATAAACAATATTTCGAACGATACAATGAGCGATACGTTGAAAGATTTAACGACTGCACCATAGATTGCGATTCCCAAACAAGCAAATAACATTAAAAACGACAGTATTACAAATACCCATGTTTGCCATTTAGATAGCTTCTTAATAATTTTCATTTTTCTCTCTACTATAGCTAATTCCCACTATCTAACTTGAATTTAATTATATAAGCATTTTGACAATCAATATTTTTTGGTAAAAAACTGTTTGCCAAGTTGCCACAGATATCTGTCTATATCTTTCAGATTATAATTTGAGAGACCATAGTATTCCGCAAATTTTAATAGTATTTCTTTAAATTTAGAATAGTCTTTTAATTCATTTTGTTTAAAGCTCGCGAACTTATGCTTTTTTTGAAAATACATTAGCACCTTATCTACATATGAATCGTATATTGGAAAATCTAGTTGATTATGATGCGAACAATATTTAGTAGCAAATGAATAAAACACTTTTTTAATTCCTTTTATCTCAACATTTGCAATTTCAGGAACTAAAGTAATATCCCCATCTTTTAATCTTTTGTCAATATCTAAATTTAAAATGTGTTGCGCTACAGGAAAAATCGAAAAAATATTTGTGCTATAGAAATCATTTAATGCACTTGCTTTTATCAAAATATCTTCTATTTCTGTATTATAAGGGAATGTCCCCATAAAAAGTTTATTTAAACTTTTTTCCTGCAAAACGTAATTGTCTAGTGAGTCCCATAAGTCTAAATATTTTTTCAGTTCTTGTTCACAAGGTCTTGGAATATCAACGTTCATTATTTAATCCCCTTTAATTAAATGATGCGCATAAATTACTGTTTGCCATTATGTATAGCAAAATTTATTTTCTAATTACGGTATTGGGAAAATACGATTCCAGTTTAAATCAGGATTAAAACTATCATCGTTATCTTCAAAACTATACCAAGCACCGAAAAAGTCTTCAGTCATACCTTCTGTCATTGTAAACATTATAGATGATGGATGTTTAACTTTGCGATCTATATAACCAACTCGATAGCAATCTTCATCATCAAGCAGACTTATTCTTTCCCCTAACATACTAATCGTATCATATTTGTATAATTTTTCAAGCATATCTTGATTTAGATTCATCCAATCATACTCTTTTTCAGTTTCATGGGGCGAACTGTTAATGATTCTCTTTTCATACACTTCTTGAATTTTATATGAACTTAATTCTGTTAATTCTGCTAACAATCCACACATATCTACTGCTTCGTCAAATCTAACTTCGTCGCGAATGCCAGATGCAGGAAATTTATAAGAAAACAACTCACGTTGATTTCTAAGATAGTTCAATAACAATCCCGCTTTTTTCCCGATTTCCCTATTAATATGATTTTTGATTAAGTCTGGAACTAACTCTAATGCTTTATTATGGGAAACGTGTAAACGCTCATCTAAACTGATTTCCTTAAAGGGCGAAGCATATAAATAAGCTCTTGCAGAAGAAAACGCGGCGTAGTAAAGAAGATAGGGGACAGGTGCCATACTATTCTTGCACATACAGTATTCGGCGTTATTTAACAAAAGGGTCGCCGCCATTATCATTTTGGTAGCACTGTACGTTCTGAAAACCCATTCCGTATTCTTATCTCTCGTCATACAAATCACGTTGTCTTTATCTTTGCATAAAGAAAGGAATTTATTATGATTGCGTTCGCTATATTTTTTTACTTGCGCCGGCGTTATGCCGAATTTTTCTAAAAAATTAAAATCAAAGTACGGATGTTGCTCATATCTCATAGCCAATCTCTCCAAAACCGTCCGCTATCTTTTTGCATCTGTTCTCCACTAAGCGACTGTTTTATCATGTCAAAATTGTAGCATAACAAACTGCAAATAGCAAATTAATCATGAAAAAACCTCAACGAAACTCGTTGAGGTTTCAGTGGATGCGGCAAAACCTTACGCTCCCGGGCCAGGCCAGCCAAGTACTCTGCTTTGTCCTTCACTTTTGAGAACAGCTGATTTGATTTGTAAATATGCCACGTCCGTGACATATTTAAGCCTTAGGGCAAACGTACTTGTCTGAACAGCCCACATTGAACAAAAAAAGAACCCAACGGGTTTCCCCATTGAGTTCAGTGGATGCGGCAAAACCTTACGCTCCCGGGCCGTGTCCAGCCAAGTACTCTAGGCGTCTTAGGGCTTAACTTCTGTGTTCGGTATGAGAACAGGTGGGACCCCTAAGGCTAAATCACCGCAATGGTATTTACAAGCGTT
>JAFLVL010000039.1 GCA_022508325.1 Clostridiales bacterium
CTTGTGAGCAACCTTCAATTCGTGGCATTGAGGACATTCCACCAAAGTAGCTGCGTTAGCCGTCCAGTTTGCCGCTCTCGTGTGTTTTCTTTGTTTGGATGTTTTGCGCTTGGGTACTGCCATTGTAATGCACCTCCATTAGAATTTTAAATCTTTAAGTACGGAAAAAGCGTTTTTGCGCGTCGTGTCACAGTCGCACCGCTGTTCATTTAGATTTATGCCGCATTTCGGACACAAGCCTTTACAGTCGTCCTTACAGATAAAACTGCTAGGCAGTGACAACACTATTTCGTCGCGTACAGCTTTGGTTGCGTCGAGCTTGCTATCGCAGTAAACGTAACACTCCTCGTCGTCCGTACTATCCTTGTAGAATATCTGATTGAATGGCAATTCAATAGACCTCGTAATGCTCGCAAGACACCTATCGCAATAACCGTCAACAACGCA
Source organism: Clostridiales bacterium (assembly GCA_022508325.1). Taxonomy (GTDB): domain Bacteria; phylum Bacillota; class Clostridia; order Christensenellales; family CAG-314; genus Fimimonas. Next base: position 448 of record JAFLVL010000039.1, read on the forward strand.
GGTTATCGTACCGACGACAGAAACGTTCGGTTTAACAAACGTCAAGTCGAAATCCAATATTACGTTTTTGAGCTTTGCGTTTGGGTAGGACAACAAACCGTCGTCCAACTGAACATCGCGTCGAAATGCGATATTCTTGCCAACATTACACAAGTTTGAGGTCAAATCCATTACAATTTTATCAGACACAACTGATATTATACAAAACCGACATTATTTTGTCAACGATTTACGCCAACTTTGCTTCTTTGACCGTCTCGCGAGCTATTACCAGTTCTTCATTGGTGGGAATTACGAGAATTTTAACCTTAGAATCTTTGGCTTGAATTTCCGCTATCTCTCCACGCGGGCAAGAGTTGTTCTTCTTCGCGTCAAGCTTTACGCCAAGATATTCCATATCCTTCAAAGCTGATGCGCGAATATTGTCGTCATTTTCGCCAATGCCCGCAGTAAACACTATCACGTCTACGCCGTTTAAAGCAGCAGCGTAAGCGCCGATATACTTTTTCGTAGCGTATGCAAACATGTTAAGCGCCAGCTTAGCACGATAATTTCCGTTTTCGGCGGCAGACGTCAAATCGCGGAAATCCGACGACACGCCGGAGACGCCCAACATACCGCATTTTTTGTTGAGGTACGTAAGCATTTCAGAAACGTCCATTCCCTCTTTTTTTGCTATATATTCCGCCGCGGCGTAGTCAATATCACCACTGCGCGTTCCCATAGGAACGCCTGCGAGAGGAGTAAAGCCCATTGACGTATCAATGCATTTTCCACCGTTCACGGCAGAAATCGAAGAGCCGTTACCCAGATGACATGTGATAATTTTAAGCTTTGACAGGTCTTTTTTGAGATATTTAGCCGCTTCTTCGGCGACGTACTTGTGACTTGTTCCATGCGCGCCATAACGGCGAATTTTGTACTTCTCATAGTGCGCGTAATCTACCGCGTACATGTAAGCGTAGTCCGGCATGGTAAAGTGGAAGCCCGTGTCAAATACCAACACCATCGGGGTCTTGGGCATTTCGGCAAGGCAAGCCTTGACGCCTACTATTGCCGCAGGGTTGTGTAAGGGCGCCAAATCCTTTATTTCTTCCATAAGCTCCATTGCCGCGGGGGTTACAAGGGTGGGCTTTTTGAATGCTTCGCCTGACGCGACGACTCTGTGCCCCACGCCGTCAATTTCGCTCATAGAGGATATTACTCCAACCTTTGTGTCAGTAAGTTTGTCTAGAACAAGCTTGACCGCCACGTTGTGCGACGGCATATCTATCTGCTCTTCCACCGTCACTCCCTTAGCCTTGTAGATAAAGTTAGAATTGGCAATACCTATACGTTCGCACAGTCCTTTGGCGAGTACTGCTTCTGTTTCCATATCGATAAGCTGATATTTGAGAGATGAGCTCCCAGAATTTATAACTAAGATTTTCATATTTGACCTCACGTATTAAAATTGAGTTTGGAGTACCGTTATCGCAACCGCCGCTACAATATCGTCCGACTTGCAACCGCGCGAAAGATCGTTCAACGGTTTTGCAAAGCCTTGGCAAATAGGACCAACAGCCATAAAGCCGCCAAGACGCTCGGCAATCTTATAGCCAATGTTGCCCGCTTGCAAATCGGGGAAAATGAATACGTTCGCGTGTCCTGCAACCTCGCTACCCTTGGCTTTCATCTCGCCAACGGAGGGTACTATTGCCGCGTCGAATTGCAATTCACCGTCGAGCTTAATGTCGGGAGCCTTTTCTTTGGCAATGCGGGTTGCCTCTTGCACCAGCGTTACGTTGTCGTGCTTTGCGCTACCCTTAGAGGAGAAGGACAGCATAGCCACTCTCGGTTCAATGCCTGCAATTGCGCGAGCAGATTTAGCCGTTGAGATTGCGCAGTCGGCAAGTCCTTCTGGCGTATAGGTGGGGTTAAGTCCGCAGTCGGCAAAAACCACAAGACCGTCGGGGCAATATTGATTGCCTTGCGGTGGGCAAATCATGAGGTTAAAGCTGGAAACAGCAGAAACACCGGGCGCAGTCTTGATAATTTGTAAACCGGGGCGTAGAGTGTTTGCCGTGGAATGGCACGCGCCTGAGACAAGTCCATCAACGTCGCCCATCTTGAGCATCATTGCGCCGAAATACGTTCCGTCTTTAAGCAATTCCGTTGCTTGCTCAGGGGTCATACCTTTTGACGCGCGTAATTCTACCAATTTGCTAATGTATTCGTCACGCTTATCACTTGTCAGCGGATTGACAATTTCAACACCCTTGAGATTGACTTTGGTATTGGCGCTTTTAATAGCCTTTTCGTCGCCAAGCAGTACGATTTTTGCGATACCCTCTTCGGTGGCTTTTTGCGCGGCTTCAACAACGCGACTGTCCTCACCTTCGCAAAGAACTATCGTTTTGTGTAGCTTTGACGCTTTACTCTTGATTTGTTCCAAAATGCTCATAACTCTCTCCTTATGAAACGCTTTATTTATTGCGCAAATTAGTGTATAATTATTTCAACCAAGTGTTGAAAACTATACGCTGAAAGTATAGCACAATCCAAATTGATTGTAAAGAAAAAGAACGAAGGGCGTACAAAATGAAATTAGCCGCAATTATATGTGAGTTTAATCCCTTACATACAGGTCACAAAAAATTAATAGATTTTGCAAAAACTCAGGCAGAAAAGGTCGTCTGCATTATGAGCGGCAACTTTACCCAACGCGGACTACCCGCCTGTGCAGACAAATACAAAAGGACGAGACACGCTCTGCTTGCAGGTGCCGACCTGGTTGTGGAATTACCGACAGTGTTCGCTACCGCGTCTGCCGAGAACTTCGCGCTGGGTGGTGTCAGAATTGCAGAAAAACTTCACGCCGACTGCATGGTGTTCGGTAGCGAATGTGGAGACATATCGGAATTAAATCATTGCGTAGATATACTCCTTGACGAAGAAACCAACGCGAGGATTAGACAGGAAATCGAAAAGGGGCAAAACTATCCCAAAGCAGTAGCCGTAGCCACAGGACTTGTCACATTAGACAAACCCAATAACGTACTGGCTATTGAATATATCAAGGCGTTGCGCAAACTGAACAGCAATATCACACCCATCACGATAAAACGGGAAGATAATTACAACGAGAACAGGGCAGGCGAATTTGCATCATCAATGGCGTTGAGAAAAGACTCAACACTGCGTGAGCACTACACTTTCGAATTTGTTGCAGAAGATATTGACGACACCGTCGAACAGAAATATTACGACGTTGCTCCCAGCTTTTTGACAGTTGCAAATAGAGATCAGCTTGCACAACTTGAAGGCGTAACGGAAGGCATTCACAACAGAATATACAATGCGGACAAATCACGAGGCTTCGCATATCTTTTGGAGCAAGTGAAAACCAAACGTTACACTCGCCTAAAACTGCAACGAATTATTTTGAACAGCATTTTGGGAATTACGAAAGACATTGTCAAAGAGGCTAAATCACAACCTATAAAAATAAAAGTACTCGGAGTGAGAATCGGCAACGAAACGCTGCTTGACGGCATTGAAAACGAAACTGACGAGCTAACGCAAAAATCCGACCGACTCTATTACTCCCTTTCAGGCAATACTCCGCAAACCAAGTTAATCAAGGTTAAATAACATAGTACATTAAAAAATACCCAACGTTGTGTCCGTCGCGACCCGTTTAGTGTTGGATTTATCTTTTCGCGTATAAGTCAAAATTTGCTCAATTTAGCCGTTTATTATGATTTATTTGCTAATTTTACCCTGTTTTTAGAATACTATGTCTGAAATAGTATTATATAAAAGAGCATTATTCGGAATAGACTAATCAAAATGTCTGTCATTTTAATGCTTTATACAGAATTTTTACATTTTTGAAGAATAGATTACTATGTGAAATTCTTTCGAACATTTATTACTCTACTATTCATTGCCATAGTCGGCGTGTTCATATCTGCACCGTCAAAGTATATGCAAAGCTTCTTTGACGGACTCACGGTGTGGGCATACAACGTTTTACCTGTGCTATTTCCTTTTGCCGTGCTCTCTACTCTGACATTCAGAATTGCTCCTAAAAGCAAGCGTTCATTTACAAAAGCGTTATTTGGTGTATCGTGTGATAGAGTATTTTTGATGAGTCTGTTATGCGGCTACCCAATAGGAGCGAAGGCAATTTCCGAAAGCAACGCTGACACAAAAATAGCGACAAGAGCGTGCAGTTTTTGCTCTACTGCCGGACCGATTTTTATTATAGCAACAATCGGCACAAAGCTATTGCAAAACACTGTCGCTATCATAATAGTGATTATAGTGCATATTCTTTCTGCTATATTAAACGGGCTGATTTACCGCAAAGAAGAATATGTCGAGTTGCTCACAAATGATAAATTTTCGCCAAAGGACTTTGGCAACACTATTACTAATAGTGTCTTATCCGTACTCTCTGTTGGCGGACTTATTGCCCTATTCTACATGCTGACGGATATGCTAAAAAGTTTTTTGCCGCAGTCGATTAGCGGCAGTCTAGCGTTTTCCTATGCTGTCGGACTCCTAGAAATGACGAACGGCATAATTTCAGTATGCAAACAGGCAAATATTGCCACGGCTACGGTTCTTGTGAGCAGTCTGCTAGCCTTGGGCGGCGCGTGCGTGTTCTTCCAGTGCTATGCCTTTCTCGGCAATAAAAACGTAAAGGCGCTAGACGCGCTCAAAATGAAATTGACCCAATCCGCCTTCGCGACCATACTCAGCTTTATCTTAGTGAAAATACTTTTGTAGCAAAAAAACGGCGTTGAGCCGTTTTTATATTGCTTAGTTCTTCATTTTATAGAGTTGTCTTTGCAAGTATTCAAGTATAGTCACCGTGGTCTCAAATCCCAGGCAATCATCCGTCTGTGAAGTTCCGTATTCACTCGATTGCCCACCGCCATTGAGATAGCTCTCTATCATTACTCCGTCTACGCCCGATACAAATGCAATCTCGGCGTTTTTAATTTGATTTAAGGCAACTTTTTCGCTATTTGCATGATTCAAATCTGCCATTACGAAATCATTCAGTCCACGTTGCTTCAACAAATTTCTCACGTACATAACGTCTTGCTTAGAAATATTAGAAAAATACTTCTTTTGGGCTAGTCCGCCACGCAAAACGATATGGGCATTTTTACAACCGTTGGTAGCAATTTGTGAGCCATTATACGGAAAAACGCAGGGGTTGCTTACTGCAAACAATGAATCCACTACCTTAATCAAATCGCCATCGGTTGAATTTTTGACACCACAGCAAACGTCCAAACCCGAGGCCAAACACCTATGCAAGGTATTTTCAGAGCTTCGCGCGCCAAGAAACCAATAGGAAACCAAATCGTCAAAGCACTCGTACAGCTCGGGATAAAGCAATTCGTCTGCAATCGGCAGTCCGATTTCAAGACATTCCCGCATCATCTCACGGCAACGTATAATCCCGCCATTCAAGTCCACTTCATCGCCACAGTTTAAGTGAAACGCAGTTCCCTTGTAACCTTGTCCGTCGGAATGCGGTTTTGACGAATAAACGCGTGCGACGACGAGTAAATCGGGACATCTATCTGCCACAGCCTTCAATTTATGTAAATATTCGCACATTGCCTCGGGGTTATCAGCCGAGCAAGGACCGCACACCACCACAAACTTATCGCGCGTATGCAAATTTTCAGCAATCTGACTGTCAAACTCACGCTTGCGTTCTAGCAATTCTCCATTTAACGAAATTTGCTTTTTATATTGCATCGGATTTGACAGTTTCTTCTGTTCAACAAACATTTATTACCTAACCAAATATTTTTTTATCTCTTCATAGCAGCTTTTCGGAACAAATTCCGAAAAATCTTGTCCCAAACTCGCTAATTCACGCACGAGCGAGCTGGAAATATGACGGAATTGCTTACTTCCTACAACGAACACAGTCTCCCCCTGCCAATAGCTTTGATTTATGTCGTTTAAGTCTATCACAGACTGCAAATCCAGCGCGTTACGAATGGATTTAATCATGACGCCTGAGCGTACTTGCTTGCAAAAATCCGTCATCATGCCGTCAAAAGCCACGGCTTCAGCGTTTTTTACGTGTGAAATTGCTTTTTTCAGCATATTTAAGCGCGCGTCATGTGGAATTGCGTATGTTTTATTCGCATTCACGCCCACCACGACGTATAGCTTGTCCACTAATTTTGCCGCCTTTTCTATTGAATCTACGTGTCCTAAGGTAACAGGACAAAAAGACCCCGCAAAAACACCAATTTTCATACTAACTCCTTCTATAAAAACTGAACTTAACCGTGCCCATCTTTCGGCAATCAAACAAAGTCAACACTCCGACAGTTTGAGGTAGCTCGTCTGTCGTCGAATGTTCGCACACCACCCAACCGTCGTCACTCAAAAGCTCTCTTTTGTCAATTTCCGCAAGAACTGTGCCGTAAAAGCCAGATTTGTAGGGTGGATCGACAAAAATAACGTCTAGTTCCCCATCAATACGCGCAAGGCACTCTCTAAAATCGCAGAATTCAATTTCCGGCGTTTCACCAATTTTGGCAAAGTTAGCTTTAATTGCGCGCAAAGAGTCGTGGCTGTTGTCGCACAAAATTGCTCGCCTTGCGCCACGGCTTAGACATTCAATGGCAATCTGCCCAGAACCTGCGAACAAATCCAAAACACACGCGCCGTTTAGCTTTGACGACAAAATGTTAAACAGAGTTTCCTTCATTCTGTCTAGCGTCGGACGGGCATCGTTTTCGGGAGCTACGAGGCTTCTGCCTTTATATTTTCCGGTAATTACTCTCATTTATTATCATATATTGTACTACATCATCGCAAATTACACAAGAGTTCGTAGATAATTACCTCATTATTGGATATATTTATGCCGTCACCGAGCACCGTGGCGACGTCGCCGGACTTAACATTCAAGCCTGTTACGTCCACCAAGCTCATCGCCATACATATCGCCACTACTGCACACTTTTGCCCATTTATCGCAATTTCAGAACCTACTAGACGACGTGCCAGTCCGTTTGCATAACCGACGTTAATAACCGCTATTTCGCTGTCTTTTTCACATTTATATATTGCGCCGTACCCCGCGACACTACCTGCATGCACAGACTTCGCGGCAATCACGTCGGCGTATACTTTCTTTGCAGGCAAAAGTCCGTCGTTTCCGTAACCGTACAGCCCAAGCCCCACACGCACCATATCTAAGTGGTATTTGTCAGACAGCAATGTCGCACCTGTATTTGCAATATGCCGTATCAGAGGCCTATTGATAGATTTTTGCAACACGTTCAGGCAGTTGTTGAAATATTCGAATTGTTTATCGCAGTCAGTAACGCTGTCTCCATAAAAATGCGAAAAAACGCCCTCTACCAAGGTTTTTGAGCCGCTCAAAGCTGCCGTTAAGTCGTCTGTTTGCGATATGTTGAAACCTAACCGTGACATACCGCTATCAATCTTTAAGTGAACTCGCGCGCTCTTACCTACGTTTTTAGCGGCCTGACCGATTATTTCAAATGTGTCAAAGCTATCGAGCGTCAGTATGAAACCTGCCTTGATTGCCCTTTCGGCATTACGCAAATTTTGCGGTAAAAGAATCAAAACATCCTTATTAAGAAACTGTATTTGTTCTGCTTCGTCACAGCTACCTACGGCAAAGCAATCGATAAACTCTACAATATGCCGCGCTACATGGGTGAGACCATGCCCATAAGCGTTATTTTTTAACACCGCGCATAGTTTGCTCGTTCCCAACAGCGCACGAAAAAACTGTGCATTCTTCTTGATAGCGTCGTAATCAATGACCTGCAAAGGCTTCTCCTTATTTTCGATAATATTTTTCTTCATTGTCGCTACGCAAAAATACAAACGTGTTTACATAGCCGACATTTTATGTTAAAATATTAGTGTTCGGTTATTTGTAGTCATGCAAACCGAGCAACTATCAATCAGGAATACAAAACATGAGATTTTTGGCATATTTTTCACCGAAATTGCGCATCGGCTTTATCATAATGGCTTGCCTAAGCCTCGTGGGGCTTGCACTGGGCATTGCTGTACTCGCGGGCGCTCGCATAGAGGCATCCACAGGGCAAGCAACGCTACTAATTAGCGTATGCTCGTTGACCTTTTTAATTGCCACCTTGTTTGCAACCATCCACTACAAGGTAGACGACAACTTTATTCATATCAATATCGCTTTCATAGATATGACAGGCAACCGCATACGCATTGACAACATTTTGAATATCTTGATTGACAATGACAGAATGTATATCAGTTATCTATGGCAAGGTCCAGACCCTGTCATCGCGCTACTTGCGATTAGTCCGAAAAGATTTAACGAAATGAAAGACTTGTTGATGTCAAAAAATAAAAACATCGTATTTAACGAGAGAAAAGATGAAACTTCTGATTGCGAGCAATAATCAGCATAAAATAGAGGAAATCAAAGCGGTATTATGCGGCAAATTTGACGATATATCCACTCTGAATGATGAAAATATCGACTGCGCCCCCGAAGAAAATGGACAAACCTTCCTCGAAAATGCGCTTATTAAAGCGAGAGCGATAGCCAAACACACCGACAAAGTCGTACTCGCAGACGACACAGGGCTGTGCGTAAACGCGTTAGGCGGTCGCCCGGGCGTACACTCTGCCAGATACGCCGACGATCACAACAGCACAGCAAACAGGCGCAAGCTACTAGGCGAGTTGGAGAACGCTACCGACCGCTCAGCATATTTTAAGACTGTGGTAGTTCTACTCTACCCCGACGGCAAAGTTGTAACAGGCGAAGGAGAAGTTCACGGCCGCATAGTCGAGAAAGAACAAGGCGATAACGGCTTTGGATACGACAGTATATTCTACTCCGACGAACTGGGCAAGACCTTTGCCGAAGCCACCACTACGGAAAAACTCACCGTCAGTCACCGTAGCCGCGCGTTAAGAGATTTGTTTAGTAAATTGTAAACACATTGTAAAAAAGGCGACAATAATGTCGCCTTTTTGCATATTGTAATATTTTAGTCAACAACGGATTGCACGACAGGTTGTTCTTTTGCTCTGAAAATTGTTTGAACAATAGAGAGCGCGAAGTAAAGAACTGAAAATACCATTGTGACAATAGGACCAACCATTGTCAGTTCATTGTACCCGCTCAATTCCTTTAACATGCCGGAGTAAACTATAGAGAGCACCAAGTATGCAATGGCTAAAAAGAGTACCGGCATCGAGAAGGCAAGATGGTTGTAGCGTTTTTCACTGCACAAACCGCAGAATTGATAAACAAACGCTGAGACCACCATAGCTATAAACGCAATCTGAACGACGTGCGCGATAGTTGCCACTGCAATTTCCTTGCCAATCTTAGTATAGCTAGGCGCAAAAAAGTTCAAAAGCTGAATAAATGACATGGTCATTGATTCGCTGTCAGAGCCATCTCTTTCAGTAATACCGAGAGGGGCGCGCGGGACGAAGGCTAGAAGCACAATGAGGAGCGCAATGCCGACCACACCAAAAATGACGCGCAATAAGCTGTTGAGTTGAAGTAGCTCTCTACCTCTCATTGCCACTCTGCAAGCGGCAAACAAGAATAGAAATACACCCGCAACGGCAACGCCGGCAACGGTTGACGAATTCATAACTACGCACGCAGATGCGGATATGCCACTGTAACTAATTCTAGCAGAAACATGGTATATACTGACTAGCGCCAAAGAACCGAGAATGAACACCGCGTAAGCCGCAACGGTAGGATTGACGAAATCTTTGTCACTCTTGCCTCTGACGTATGCGATAAATTTGTAGATTGCTACCGCAGAAAGAATACACACGGTCAATAGTACACTAGCCGCAACGACCGTACCTAGAACGACAGGAACCGTCATCATGCCCAACTGCGTTTCGGAAGCAAACGAGTTCTGCTTTGCTTCCTGAATCTCTTTGTACCCATCGGAAAAGAAATAATAGAAATTGTAGCCTACGCCACCTAAAAGACTCGACAAATCCACGTCTGCGGCACTTGCCCTAATTCCAATTCCCACAAAGAACGTAAACAAAGTTGTGAAGAACAGTCCAAGCATCGCGCAAGACCAGCCAACAATTTCAAGAATTCTCTTCCAAAGAGGTTTACCGTTTGAAGATAGAACTACTTCACCATTTGCAGCAACGTTTCTGCGAACTTTTCGAACAACGACAGGCGCAAAAGGCGTGCCGCATTTATTGCAAAACAACGCATCGTCGTCATTTTCTGCACCACAATTTTTGCATTGCAACTTGCCGTCAAGCTTGTTGCCACAGTGCTTACAGAAGAGTGCGTCTTCTGCGTTTTCTGTTCCACATACCTTACAAAGCATAATTTTCTCCTTTATTAGTTTTTTTACTTATTATACACTTAAATATTGGTCAAAGTCAATACCGCAAGTTATAGCAAACATCATCTATCTAACCAACTGTAGAACCTGACGTAAGTCGTCAATCTCGTAGGTTGGCGTCAGTGTTGAATTATTTGGCGCGTGTGCAGGATTAAACCAACACGTGTCAATGCCGGCGTTTACTCCGCCCTGAATATCGCTAGTCAATGAATCTCCTATTATGAGAGTCTTAGTTCTGTCAAAGCTGTCGATATGCTCAAAACAGTAATTGAAATATTCTATTTGCGGTTTGGGGTACCCTATCGTCTCCGACACGAAACGACTAAGAAAGTATTTTTCCAAGCCACTGCCCTTCATGCGCGAGTTTTGTATCTCTGCAACTCCGTTAGATACTATGTATAGGCGACAATTCCTCTGTAATTGCCCCAGTACCTCCTCTGCGTATGGCACAACGAAAAAGCCTAATTTCAAGTACTCCTCGTAAAGAGTTGCCACACTGTCAAGTTTGTCACTCGGCAAATGCAAATCTTCAAAGGTTAAGATAAATCTGTTGATTAGCACCTGTGACTTAGTAAGCAATCCTTTCTCAAACAGCTGCCATTGGCTTATATTATTCTTTCTGTAAACTTTGAGGGCATTTGGGGTAAATTTCAATCCTACGTCTCGAAATGCGCGCGCGAGCGCCTGCTCTTCCGAGCTGTCGAAGTCAAGTACTGTATTATCTGCATCAAACAATAGTATTTCGTATTTCAAATCATTTTCCCCAGTAGTTTCAGTTTTATGTGTTGTCTGTTACAAGGTCATTGCATATTCGTATTCGCGCGCTTTGCCACGTTCGTCTGAATATTGACGGTCTTGTTCGAGGACAAATTTCATTCCGAGTTTTTCCATGACGCGCCTACTTGCCATGTTGCGCGTGTCGCAGTGTGCTATAACTTCTTTTGCGCCCAAAGATTTTGCAAAGCGCACCAGTTCTTGCGCTGCTTCCGTTGCAAAACCTCTACCGTGATATTCTTTATCTAAAACCCAGCCAAGTTCGCAACTAAATTCATCTATTCGCGACAAACTGATTGCCCCTATATGCTTACCGTAAAGACATATAGCAAATTCGTAATCTTCAGGCTGCTCTTTACCCCACTCTTTTTCGCACCACTTCAAAAAGCCTAGCGTTTCATCGACATTGTGATTGGGCAAATAGATCATATATTTTGTTACGTCCAAATCTGTAGCATATTTATGCGTAGTCAACAAATCGTTCGTTGATAATGGACGTAGCGTAAGCCTGTCTGTCTGAAATTTCATATTTCCTCAAATCAATTCTAATTGCTCGATTTATAGTTCTATCCAATATCTTCTTGTCTGAATGGTCTTACCATCAATCGTATTTTCAATTATGTCTTCTAGTTTACCGTTATTGTTTTCAATAACTTTGGCAGAAGCAAAATTATCATTGTTACAAGTTATAAGCACTTTTTCTAAGCCCATACGCTTTGCCTTTTTAAGAGCGAGCGAAAGCATTTTTGTACCGTAGCCCTTTCCCCAGCAGGAATATCTTATTCCATAGCCAATATGCCCACCATATTGCAATAAGAACTCATTCAATTCGTGTCTTATTCCGATTTCGCCAATAAATCTATCCCCATCAACAAGCCAGTAAGTTGTTTGCGCAACACGGTTTGGTTTCAAATTTATGCCTTTTCGATAGTTAGACCATTTCTTCACAACGTCAACTGTGTTTATATCGTCGAATTTATAAGTGTCAACGTTGTGCTCATTGTACTCGTCGAAAGCTTCCTGATATGATTGTAAATATTTATACGATGGATATACAAGATTCATGTTGACTCCTATCAGACTTACAGCAATATCTCTTAGCGAGAGATGGGATGAGAGCAACTTATGCGCCTTCCACAGGTGAGAATCTCTACGATAGTGAAATGCCCAGACATCAGTCTGGGCAATGGAGCGGGAGACGGGATTCGAACCCGCGATATCTGCCTTGGCAAGGCAGCGCTCTACCTCTGAGCCACTCCCGCATATTAAGTTCTTGGTGCGGATAAAGGGACTTGAACCCCCACGTCGAAGACACTAGATCCTAAGTCTAGCGCGTCTGCCAATTCCGCCATATCCGCACGTAGATTGA
>JAFLVL010000004.1 GCA_022508325.1 Clostridiales bacterium
GACCTTCGGGTTATGAGCCCGATGAGCTACCAGACTGCTCTACCCCGCGATATTTAATGCTTGCTTATAATACAGCATTTCGCTAGACTTGTCAAGGATTTTGCGTTAATTGTAGCAAAAAGACAAAATTTACTGTTTTACGGCAAAATTCTGTCCCACACGAACTGGCGTCCGCTGGGAATGGAGAACACAATTTCGCGGAACATATTTAGTTGCATTTCTACGCTACACATATTATAATGTATATCATAACTTTAGATTAAGTAAGTTTTAGGAGAAAGAAATGAAAGACGAGCCTAGAGAACCGTTGAGTGTTGTCGCTGCGATAATAGTTACCATTGTATACGTTGCGGCTGCCGCGCTCTGCGTTTTGTGTTTAACGACGAATATAATCGCCGAGCAGTTAGGCAACCTAATAACATCATTAGACGAAGCTTCTTTGCAGGCGCTTGTGAGACTTTACGGATATATGCTACTTGCGCTAATGCCGTCGGCTATCATATTTGTAGCCAACAAGGTGCCCTTTGAAATGACAACATTCACAAGAGTTTTGCTTTGGATTGTCGGCGTGCTCGGCATGGCAGGTCTAATCTGGTTGTTCTTTAATATCTCCGCTCAACCCGAATATGCGGAACTGTTAGGCGACACATCTCACGACCTATACGGAATATTGTGGCTGCGCGTCTCCGCAATCGGTGCCGCTTTGGGCGTAATTTCAATAAACGTAATGTCTAATTTTACCCCGAATTTCAATCCTAGCCATTGGTTGGGAAACTTTTGTGATGTGGTGTGGGAGTTCGCGCAAGGACAAATCAGCTTTATTCTTTTTACACTTCTGATTTTTGTAACATTACCCTGGGCATTTTTGATACTGCCTATCGCAGGCATATACATTTTCGTTCTGCTTACCACGTTGTATGCCTTGTGCGACTCGGGTGACTAAAACTAAAAAAGCGAGTACTCAAAAAGTACTCGCTTTTTTCTTGCTCATTATTTTATATTGATAGACCCTTGGCAAAACCTATAAGCTGTTTTTTATCTACCGCCGACATTCTCTTATACAAATTAAGTAGTTCTTCCTCATCCGAAGAAAGCGTACAGGAAGGTTGTCAAAGGAGAAAACATTATGAAAGAAGAGAACAAAAAATGCTGGAGTTGTGGAAACTTTACCGCGTATTACACAAAAGGATTCTGCTGCCTTTTTAAAACCGACAATAGATTCTGCAGTAAGCAAAAGAAGGTTGTGGAAAAAAAGCGATAAATGTGAAAATTGGCATTGTTGTTCTATACCGAGAAGAAGACGCGCCTATATTGCCGTCCATTCAATTCCCAAAATTTACCAGAAGATCGCCATCGTTGAAGAAATTTTGCATGAGGACGAAATAATAGCAAAACTACGAAACGAATAAATCCAACGTCACCAACTTCCAAAAGCCTCAACTGACAGTTCGGTTGAGGTTTTTTTTCGTGCAGCATTGAGAATTTCGTCGCTAAATGGCGCATTTTGTCTTGCTTTTAGGCGTAAAAAATTGTATAATATTTTTTCATGAATTATATAAAGGAAGATAACAAATGAAAATTGCACTGACAGGCGCAACCGGTAATATGGGTGTTCAAGCTGTACGCGAGCTTATAAAGCTGCCGGACACAGAGCTGAGAATGCTCGTATTCAAGGGCGAAAAGCGCATCCGCGAAATAAAAAGAATTTGCAAAATTGACAGAAACCGTATTGAATTCGTATACGGCGGACTAAACGACGCAGAGGCAGTAGCCCGACTTGTTCAGGACGTGGACTACGTTGTCAATATGGCGGCAGTCATCCCGCCCCACAGCGACCAACACCCCGAACGTGCCATTGACTGCAATGAACGCGGCGTTGATACGCTGGTGTCGGCAATCGAGGCTCTTTCTCCGCAACCCAAGCTCATACATATATCTACAGTTGCACTCTACGGCAACCGCAACGAAAAGCACCTCTGGGGACGCGTGGGAGACCCATTGCTTATCAGTCCATTCGATATTTACTCCCTCACAAAATTGCGCGGCGAATTCCGCGTGTTGGAGAGCGAGATTCAATTCAAGACGGTACTGCGCCAAACGGCAATACTGCACAGCCACATGCTCAGCGACAACATGAGCGACGGACTCATGTTCCACACCTGTTTCAACGCACCGCTGGAGTGGGTCACAGCCGAAGATTCGGGTCTGCTCATCGCCAACATTATTAAACGCGACGCTGTAGATACAGGCGAGCTTCAAGAGACCTTTTGGAACAAGTGCTTCAACATTGGCGGAGGTCTCGTCAACTGCGTGACAGGCTACGAAGTGCTAAACGACGGATTTGAGATTATAGGCGGCACGGTAAAGGACTTCTTTGACCCCGATTTCAACGCGACGCGCAATTTCCACGGTGTATGGTTTGCCGACAGCAACGCGCTGAACGACCTATTCCACTACCAACGCCAAAGCACGGCAGACTTTTGGGCGCAATTCAAGCGTGAGCACGGCATATTGAAAGCGGGCAAAATCGTACCCAAAAAATGGTTGAAAAAGCTGGCTATAGAACGGTTATTCAAGAATAAGAATTCCGTTAGGTACTGGTACGACCACGCAGACGAGGCAAAATTGATTGCTTATTTCGGCGGCAAGCCGCAATACGAGGCGATTGGCAAGGATTGGTCGAAATTCACACTGCTACGCGAAAGCGCAGATTATAATACACTGTTAAACCGCGAAACCGCGCCGCTTGCAGACATTGGATACGACCCGACAAGACGCGTAACGCTTCAAGACCTGGCTATTCTCGCGCAAAAGCACGGCGGAAAACTGCTGTCTATGCACGGCGGAGTAAACACCCGCTTGGAATGGGAAAACAGTGACGGAGTTCGTTTCACCGCAAAGGGCTACACCGTCATGTGCGGACATTGGATTAATCCCTGCTACGGCAAAAAGTACTATCCCGACTACCCCGAATACAGTTGGGACTTCGACCGCCTTGCAAAAAAGGACGCGCTTATCGGTCAGGTTTGGTACGACAGCCACGACCCGAACGAGGACAATTTCTATTATTACGGGGACAATTTCGAAGCTAAATACAGGAAAATATAATGAAAGTTGTAATATGTTACTTTTCGGGTACCGGCAATACGGCTAAAATTGTGGAAAAGTACCGCGAACAGTTGACACAGCATTGTGATACGGTAGAGACATACGCCATGGAAAAGCTGTTGTGTGACGGCATACCCGAAGAATTTCTAAATAATCTAAACGACGCCGATTTACTTGGAATAGGCTACCCTATACATGCCTTCAACGCGCCGTCGATAGTGCTCAAATTTGTAAAGAGTCTGCCGAAAGCAACTGAAAAAAAGCGCGCGTTCATATTCAGCGCGTCGGGCGAACCGTTGAAGTTAAACAATATCAGCTCACTCAAAACGTGTAAGCTACTCAAACGCCGCAATTACACTGTGACTAATGAATACCGTTACGTAATGCCCTACAACATTATGTTCCGTCACAGCGACACGATGGCGTTCCGCATGTGGGACGCGGCGCAAAAAATGATACCGTTGGACGTTGCCGAAATAGTTGACGGCAGGGAAAAGCGCTTAAAACGCGTATTTTGCGGTAGCTTTATCGCGTGGGCTATGCGTTGCGAGCATTGGGGCGGACGGCTAAACGGACGAATGTATAAGGTGGACGAAAAATGCGCGCAATGTCAAAAATGCGTAAACGTCTGCCCAACCAAAAACGTTACGTTAAAGGACGGAAAGATAAAATTCGGCAAAAACTGCCTAATGTGTCAGCGTTGTATTCAGCTCTGCCCGAAAGACGCAATCAAGATGGGCTTGTTCAACAAGTGGAAGGTCAACGGCGTATACAGCTTCACAGAGCCAACCGAGGCGCAAGAACAGAAATACAACAAAATGTTGACGAAATCGTACAAAAAATATTTTGAAGAATGCAATAACCGCATAGAAAAAGACGCATAAATGCGTCTTTTTTATTGTCTTTTAGATTTGAAATAATTTGTCAGTAGTTCGGAACACTCGGTTTCGAGGACGCCGCCGTGGAGGGTCAGCTCGTGGTTTAATGTGCGCCCAATCATCTCGGAAAGTGCGACACAGCCTTTGCCACTCAGGTCGAATGCGCCGAAATAGACGTTACTGATTCTCGCGTTGTAGCACGCGCCAAGACACATTACGCATGGCTCCAATGTCACGTAGAGGTCGCAACCGGAAAGACGCCAGTCTCCGAGTTTCCTGCAGGCGCGCTCTATCGCCACGAGTTCGGCGTGTTCGACGGCGTTACGCGACGCGTTTCTCGTGTTGTGCGCGCGGGAAATAATCTCGCCGTTTCTCACCACCACGCAGCCGATAGGTACTTCGTCATTTTTGTAGGAAATTTGCGCTTGCTTCAACGCAAGTCTCATATAGTGTTCGTGTATCATAATTTAATCTTGCTGTTTATTACGCGCATCATCTCAGCATCAACTTTGAGTACTCTACGGTCATAAGTCAACAAACCGTTAACCTCGTCCTCGACGTCACTCACCTGCGTATATACCGCGGCAGACAGTCCTTTGTCTATCTGCGCGATTACGTCCCGCTCGTACAGCTCCTTGACACCTTGGTTGAAATCGTTGAGCGTCTCAAACTTCTTGTAGCTATACGTTGCCTCGGGGTTGAAGCTGTGCTCCCCGTCCTTGAAGCTGTAACCGCCGAATTCCGTCAGGCATACCGCCCTAAGTGTGCCCTTGGGTAGCTTCACCTTTTTGAAATAAACGTGTAGACTCTTGATGTCTCCACCGCCTTGATCATGCCAACCGCTGGCTTGGTCAATTACGCGCGTTTTGTCGAGTGTACGCGTGTAGTCGGTCATTTTGTTGGCGTCAAACTGTCCCCAACCCTCGTTAAATATAACCCATGTAGCGATACTTACGCAGTTGTAGAGCTGGGCAATCATTTCGGTGTATTCGCGAACGAACATTTCCCTGCCATCCTTATTGGTGCGAGAAAATCTGACATATTGGTTGTCTTTGATTTTGTTCACGCCGATAAATGGCAGATAGAGCGTTGTGAATTTGTTTTGACGGCTGCCACCGCTGGGCATATCCTGCCAAACGAGCATACCGAGTCTGTCACAATGGTAGTACCAACGCATAGGCTCTACCTTGATATGCTTGCGTAGCATATTGAAGCCTAGCTCCTTCATAGTCTTGATGTCGTAGACCATCGCCTCGTCGCTCGGCGGGGTATACAGACCGTCGCTGTAATAGCCTTGGTCGAGCAAACCGTTGTGAAAATACGGTTTATTGTTGAGCATAAGACGACGGAAACCGCCGACCGTGTCAACGCTGAATTTACGCATACCGAAATAGCTCTCCACTTGGTCACGGCGAGAAATGAGCTTCAAACCGTACAAATGGGGATTTTCCGGCGACCAAAGAGTGAATTTGCCGTCGGGAAAACGTAGCGTCACTGACCCTACGCCGTCCGACTTGACAATCTCTTCGCCACCGTCGGTCACAATCACCGTGAACGGCTCGTCGAATGTACAGTCTGCCTCCACCGTCACCGTTGCGTCGTCGATATTGGGCGTCACGCGAATACTCTTGATATATTGCGCGGGCACACTTTCAAGCCATACCGTCTGCCAAATACCGCTTTGTGGCGTATACCACATTCCGCCGCGACGCGTGGACTGTTTGCCCGCCGTATAGTAGCTTGTGTCCGTTAAATCGCGCACTTTCACCACCAATTCGTTGTCCTTTTCGAGGAGCGCAGGGGTAATATCCACGGAAAAAGCGTTATAGCCGCCCTCGTGGTGACATAAATGCTGTCCATTCACAAAAACGTCGCAAATGCTGTCTACTGCGCCGAAATTGAGCAATACTAAATCCTTTACAAAACCCTTTTGCACAGTGAAAAACTTGCGATAAAACAAAAATTCCTTGGGTTTTAGCTGTCGATTTACGCCTGAAAGCGGACTTTCGGGAGAAAATGGCACCAAAATTTTGCCATCGTAATTAGTCGGCAAGTCGCCCTTCTTGGTTATTGCGTAATCCCAAAGTCCGTTGAGATTAACGTAACTTTTGCGCTCTAATTGCGGGCGCGGATACTCCTGCAAAGGTTTATCTGTAAGTTTTTCGCCCCATACGGTTGGCAAATCGCGCAATGTCATCACTTTTCTCCTTTCGACGTTGAACCCAGTCCGCCGTTGCGTGTTTCAGTCGTGTCGTCGTCCTCCGTCAAGAGATACTGCACGAATATGCCCTGCGCAAAGGCAGAGCCTTGCTCGATTTCTAACAGCTTGTCGCTCTCGTTGGTCATGCGAATGAAAATATGTCCTTCGTTGTCGCTGTCACTGTAATCGGCGTCGATTATGCCTACGGTATTGTTCAGACGCAATTTATATTTGAAGCCGAGACCGCTCCTTGGAAAAATCATCAGACACCAGCTATCGGGCATAAGCGCGCGAATGCCTGTCGCTACCGTCACCGTTTGATTGGGTGCGACAGTAAGCTTTGTCGGCGCGAAGAAGTCGTAGCCCGCGCTTTTTGCCGTAGCGCGACGGGGCAGCTTGATTGCGTCGTATATTTCGCGCGAACCGTTTTCACTAAACGTAACGAAACTTACTTTTTCAAATTTTGCAGATTTTCTCATGTTTTTTCCTTTGAGTATCATTTTTTTATCGGTATTCCGATAGGGCATTTATTAAAGGCGAGGGCGTTCGGGTGTGGCGCATAGCGCAGCTCCAAGTCCACACACGGAATGACCGAGCCGTTATTCTTGGTGCAGGTATTGATACAACTTCTCCGCAGTTGCGCGCGTCATACCTTTGACTTCGGCTAGCTCCTCTACCGTTGCCGCCTTCAAATTTTCCATCGACTTGAACTTGCGGTGTAATTCAATGCGCCGCTTCTCGCCTATGCCTTCGACGTCCTGCAAAACAGACTTAATACTATTCTTGTTGTGTAGCTTGCGGAAATAGGTTATAGCAAAGCGGTGGCTCTCGTCGCGAATGTTGATGAGCAAATTCAACGCGTAGCTATTGCGCGGCAAGAAGGTCGGTTCGTTAGTGCCCAGCTTATATACCAATTCTTCGCGCTTGGCAAGAGACACAAGTTGAACCTCTACGCCGCATTCTTCCATTGCCTGACGCGCGTAGTCCAGCTGTCCCAGACCACCGTCCACGACGATGAGGTCGGGGTTCTTGCCGAACACTCCGTCGTCGGCTTTCATGCGTTCGAAACGACGTGTTAATACCTCTTTCATACTGGCAAAATCGTTTGCGCCTTCGACGGTTTTTATGCGAAAACGGCGGTATTGTGAAGCGTCCTTTTGACCGTTGGTGAACACCACCATACTCGCCACCTTATCTACGCCCTGCACATTGCTTATGTCGTAACATTCTACGCGAGTTGGCAGTTTTTTCAACCCCAGTAGTTCTTTTAACTGCAAAACCGCGCCGTGAGTCGTGTTGTATTTCTTGTCAATCGCCGTCTGACTCTTGGTCAAATATTCTACGGCATTGCGATAAGCCATGTCTACGAGTCGTTTCTTATCCTGCTTTTGCGGGCAGAAAATTTGCGTCTTTACGCCCGTTTTTTCCTGTATCAAAGCGCACAGCTCGTCGGCATCGGGCAAAGGCATATTGACGTAAATTTCTCCGCACAGCTTGACCATATCGCAGTACTCCGCAAGAAAACTGGACAGCGTCTGCGCCTCGTCTATACCGGCGTCAGACACGGCGTTGTTGTCGGAGAAAATTACTTTGCCACCGCGAATCATAGTGTGGTTGACGACGCAATTCTTGCCGTTAGACGCCACCGCGAACATATCGTAATCGACGAATTTGTTAAGCACCACTATGCGCTGTTGAGATATTTTGTCAATCAGTTGCAAGTACCGCTTGTAGGTCAGCGCTTGCTCGTACATCATCTTCTCCGACGCCGTCATCATCTTCCGGTCGAGAACTTGTCTCACCTCGCTATCGTCGCCGCTGAGGAATGCCACGGCGCGATTGACAATTTTGCGGTATTCTTCTTTGGTTACGTTGCCAATACAGGGTGCGCAACACTTGCCTATGTGATAATTGAGACACGGGCGAAAGTTTTTGGGCAATTTATTAAAATTATTGTTGCAGGTTACCGTAGGAAAACAGCTACCGAGAATATCAAGAAAGGACTTTGCGCCGCCCTGTGTTATAGGTCCGAAATACTTGAATTTGTCCTTTTGTAGCTTGCGAGTGGAGATAAATTTGGGGTAATCCGCCGATAAATCCACCTTTATATATGGGTATTGCTTGTCGTCCTTCAACAAAATGTTATAGGGCGGGGTGTGTTTCTTGATAAGAGTATTTTCCAGACTCAGCGCGTCCGTTTCGCTTGCCGTGATGATATAGCGAAAGTCGGCGACGTGAGTGAGCATTGCCAGCACCTTCTCCGACTTATTCGTCGAGGCGTGAAAGTACTGACGAACGCGATTTTTGAGAATTTTTGCCTTGCCAACGTACAAAATATTGCCATCGGCGTCGTACATAATATACACGCCGGGTTCGTCCGGAAGATTTTTCAATTTTGTTTGCAAATCTACGTTGGGAATCATAGTTACATTATATCATAAAACAGAGACAAAAACACAAAAAAGTGAAGTTTCGCACATCAAAACTTCACTTTTTTAAGTTGTCTGATTGTTTTAGCCGATTTTCGGCGCGTTTCGCGCGTACGCTTGCAAAAGTCCGTTCAACGCAGTGTTCAGCTTGCGCTGTTGCTCCACACTGCGGTTACAGTCAAGTCCCTTTCCGCGAAGTAGTGCGGACGCCTCTCCGATTACCACGTCGGTGACTCCGTTTTTCTTGAGATTATTGAGCTTAGCGACCGTTTCTTCGATTATTGCGTCGTCACTTTTGGGTAGACTTGCCGCGCTGTTGAGTAGAGACACAAGCTTGCCGAAAATTTGCTTTGCGTAACGTTCGTTCTTGCGATTAATGGCTTTGTTGGCAACCATTATCAGACCGAAAGCCAGCCAAAACGCCACTTGATAGAGAATATAACCTATTTGAGCGTTAGTCAATGCGAAAACGGCAACGTAAAGCGAGCTTGCAACCGCCACAATTACTATTAGACACACGAGGTGAATTTTGCCACGCAAAGGCACAAATTCGAACACACTTGAGGGTTTTTCTGCGCCGCTATTGACGAAAGCGCGCCATTGACGGCGATATGTTTCGGGCAAAAGATTGGCGTACAGTCCTACTTTGTCGGGGTAAGACGCAATGATTCGCGAACAATAGGCGATTTTTTTGTTTTGTCTGCGATAAACGTTGCTTGCCCAGTTGACTATGCCGAATAGAAAAAGCAAAGCCGCAATCGCGGGTAATACGTACAGACAGTAATCGTTTAGAAAGTTGAGTACAACGTTAATATATTCCATAAAGACCTCCGTTTTGTTCAAGTGTTGACAATTACAACACCGTTCAAACGGATGTATTGACTATTTTTGAATAACTATTTTCAATTTCATTCACCACTTCGTCGAGGGCGTTGCGCGCCTCGGGAATGGGGTATATCTGATAAACGTGGTTCATGCCCCGCCCGACGGTGAATTTGACGTGGGCTTTTTCCTTCATCATCTCGTAAAGCTTACACAAGTCGGGGTAGAGAATTTCTCTATCGCCGCTGTACAAAATTATCTCGCCAAGCTTGTCCATAGCTCCGTATATGGGACTGATTCGCGGGTCTGTCAAACTCATATCTGCCGCCCACACCTTTGCCCAGATTCGCTCGGACGATGCGTTAATCAGCGGGTCGACCTTTTGATACTCTTCAATCTCGAGGTTAGACAGGGTTAAATCCACCCAAGGCGAGAAAAGTATTGTTTTACACGGTTGCTTATAACCCAATTCGCCCCAATACTCCACTAGCGCCAAAGCCAAGCCGCCACCCGACGAATCGCCCATGAGCACTATCTCACCGTACTTGTCGCAAAGCTCCAAATATAGCTTGGTCAACAGTTCAAACGCCTCGTTTGGTTGATGATTGGGAGCCTTTGGGTAAATGGGAACTATTACGTTGCCGACACGCGACGCCAGTTTGTTGATATATTTCCAATGGTAAATTCGCGGTTGCCGAACGTAGCCGCCGCCGTGTAGATAGACCACGGCTCTGTCTGTTCTGCCATTAATATTGACACACACCACCGTCATGCCGTGATAGTCAACACTCTGTTGCTTGCGTGAACGCCCGCGCCTCGGCACAACGTAGGGTACGTCGTTTACAAGAGGCAAATATTTGATGTCGGCTGTCACTTGACTGTCACTCTTGTGGCGGACGGTCAAACGAAAGTAGAATGCAACCAGACTAGCCATCATCGAGCGGTGATACACCTTGCGCGACACTATCGCAAGCGCGATTAAACAGATTGCCACAGCTCCCGCAACGGAGGACGATACGATTGCAAAAAGTCTCCATTTCATAAATTTTTTCCTTAGTTTTTCCACCTTGGGCGAGAAAAATCTTACTTTATTTGGAAAAGCTACGATTTTTGTTACATTTTGATAAGCTTGTTGTCCGCAATTGACAAAACGTAGGTTTCTACGTCGGCAATACCCATTATGCGCTCAACTGCCAGCTTGTAGCTATTGAGCTGCATAGTGTAGCGCTCCTCCACCAGGTCACTGCGCGAAGTGTACTTGAAGTCAATCACCACTGCGCTGTCTTTCTTTATCACGAGCAGGTCAATCACACCCTGCAACATAACCTCGTCGTTAAAACGTTTGTCTTTGGCTACTTGACTGTACGGCGCGCTGAGCATGAAGGGAATTTCGTGGTACACCTTGCCACCGTCCAGCAACGCCAGTAGCTCCTGGTTATGCAACGTTTCGAACACCAAATCGACGTCAATTTGCTCGGCAAATCTTTGTTCGACTTTTCCACTTGCCACCAGTTCGTCGAGAGTTTGCCGTATCTGCTCGACAGTCGCGTCATACGACACGTATTGATACAGCTTGTGATACGCCGTTCCCACGAAATTGCGGTCATTATCGGCGCTCAACGTGAACTCCTCTCGCGGTTCGTCGGTCAAATCTATATACTCTTTATCGAGAGCCGAACTGACGATTTTAGACGGCATCTGCGTCTCATTCCTATATTGATAAACGTAGCTTAGCTGACGCTCGATAGAGGCGGCGTCCACCTTTGTTTTGTCGATTAATTCTACATTCTTTTCTTGCGGCGATTGTTCATCGAACGTAGGCGGAATGTTGATGTCCAGTCCTTTCACCTTGTCTGTGTCGCGAAGCTCCAGTACCGTTGGCAACAGCCAATCGAGGTGGGAAGATGCGCGGTTGGGCAAAGTGGGGAATGCTTTGAGATCTGCCTCACTTACGGTAGCCACGATATTCAAAAGATACTTCGCGCGGGTCAACGCAACGTAGAGCAGACGCATTTCTTCCTCGCGTTGCTTGTTGTGATTGACCAGGCGCGCGGCGTAAAATTCCAGCGTTTCAGCTTTCTTCATATCGTCGAAATCGTAGTAGCGAGTGGCTAATCCCAAATCGCTATTTTGCTCTACTGCGTAGTAGTCGAATTTGATAGGTGACTCAACGCCCGCGACGAACACGATGGGGAATTCCAGACCTTTAGACGCGTGCATAGTCATGATTCTCACAGCGCCGCTTTGGCTCAGTCCTTCATCTGCGCGACTGTTCTCCGTCTCGTCGATATATGACAAAAATTTATCTATCGACTGCGCGTAACTTGCGCCATTGAGACTGTCGATAAATGCGTACAATTTTCTGATTCTGAGCGCGCCGTTGGGTAGTCCCTGAACGTACAAATGATAGTTGGTTTTTTGCAGAACACGCAATGAGACTTCGTCTACGCTTGCGCTCCTCGAATAGAACCGCAAATCGTCCAAAAAGTTCAAAAACTGTCGAATTTTCCACCCCAGTTCGCGTTTTTTCTCACCCCAGGTGGAATTTTCGCCATTTTTTGCATATTCCAGCAATCGCTTATAGAATGGAATGCGACCCTTTGTATCCAGGCGAATATTGCCCAACTCCGCTTCTGTGAATCCTCCCAATGGAGACAGACACGCGCCCACGATACTGACGTCGTTGTAGGGGTTGTCAAGCACTCTGAAAAGGTTGACCAAATCCTTGATTTCCTTGGTCGACAGACCGTCGGCGTTGAAGTTGGCAGTTGCGGGAATATTGTTTGCGACGATGGCGTTGTATACGTCCAATGCCTTGTCCTTCATGCCTCGCATAAGTATTACTATGTCTCCGTAATTTATATGCTTGGTTACCTTTACTTTCTCGCCATGTTCGTTTTTTTCTTCGACGGTATACGCCTTGCCGACGTACTCTTTTATACGCCGCGCAATCAATTCGCCTTGGCTCATTTCGGCGGGTTTTTCGGGGGTGGCGGTTATGTCGTAAATGTCGTCAATCTGTCTCTGTTCGCTGTCATGAGTTACCAAAACATCTACCCTTGTAGAAGGCGTGGAAAGGGTCGGCTGAGTAGGACCTTTGAGCTGAGCAGTAACTCTGTAATCTACCTTGCCGAAGTCATTCGTCATCACACGATTGAACACGAAGTTTACAAAATCCAGTATCTCGGTATTGGTACGAAAGTTGTCGTTCAACTCCTCGACGCGTCCCTTGTCCGTAGCTTTGTAGTCGCTGTATTTGTCTGTGAATATCGACGGTTCGCAACCGCGGAATCCGTAAATGGACTGCTTGACGTCGCCCACCATAAACAGATTGTCGGGCGAAGAAATCGCCCTTACTATCGCCTCTTGAATGGGGTTTGTGTCTTGGTATTCGTCTACAAAAATATACCTATATCTACTGCGAATCTCCATGCGCGTAGCGTCGTCGTCAAGTAACTTCAAGCAGAGATGCTCCAAATCGTCATAGTCCACTCCACCGCGCTGTTTCTTCGCTTCGAAATACGCCTCGTCAAATCTCACAACAATCTCCGCCAGCTTGCCGGTATATGCCTGCGCGCGTCTGTTTTCCTCCCAGAGCGTCGACAGTGTTTCTCCGTTTTGAACACGAAACAGGGCTGCATACTTTCTCCTGTATTCCGTCAACTTATCTCTTAGCTTTACGTACTGCGCGCGAATCTGTTCCTCAACTTCCGTCATGGGAACGGAATCGTCCTTTGGCGGCATGGTCTTAAATTTGTAATTGGTGAGACCGTGAATGGCGTCCTCCAAATTATCTAGCTTTATGTCGTTCAACACGTCGGCGTTATGCTCTAATACCGCCGTGATTTTCGTCAGCCCTTCGTCGCGACTGTTGTCGGCAAGCCGGACCAAATTTCGGTGATAGTACTTCACCATCTGTGACACGTCGTCAAGAATCGTCCTTATTATTGGGTTGTTCTCGCTGTAATTGAGAAAATTCTCTTTTTTCTCACCGTACCACTGCCCGAAATTCTCCAAACAGCGCGAGAATGAATACAGGCGCAGAATAATTTTTCTGAAGTTCTCCTCTTTCCTCTTGCTGGAGAAAATCTTGTAAACCTGCCTAAAAACCTCGTCGTCTTGCGAAAAATATTCCTGAAAAAGGGTGTCTAAAACGTTGCTTTTGATAGTAGACACGGTCGCGTCGTCCAGTATTGCAAAAGCAGGGTCAATATCCAGAACGTAAAAATAATTGCGCAAAAGCTCGCTGCAAAAAGAGTGCAACGTGCAAATACTAGCCGAATCTATATTCTCCAATGCTTCCACAACGCGCGGATTATTGCGCTTTTTCGACAGTTTCTCCGCAAGGCGCGCCTTCATTTGGGCGGCGGCAAGGTTAGTGAAGGTCACTACTACCATTTCGTCGACCTTCTCTCCCTCTTCAATCAGCGCGGCTATTCGCTCAATCATTACGGTGGTTTTGCCCGTGCCTGCCGATGCGGAAACGAGCATATTTTTACCGCGAAAACTTATTACGTTTTGCTGCGATGGGGTGTATTTTACTTCATTACTCATTTTTTCACCGTTTTGTCTATCGTAGTCTTGTCAACGACAACGTTTTTCAAGTCTCGCGGTTCGTGTGTATACACGTCGCCGAAATCGCAAATCGAGCGGTAGTCGCAGAACTCGCACATTTTCTCAAAGGGATTGACTGCCGCGTAGCCCTTATGCATTAGCTCTCCCGCGCGCGCAATGAGCTTGTATGCGTATTCCGTCTGGTTGTCAAATTGCTCCGCAGTCAACATTTTGTTATCTCTGTCCTGTTTGTGAACAGCATTGTCTTTTGTCAAACGCAAAGAAAGCTTCTCGCTCTTGCCGCTACTCCAAGAGGTATCTATTGCGCGAGCCACGTCGACGTCATCGAGCGTTCTACCGTTGTAGGTATAGACGACATTTTCGTTTAGGTCGGTAAAATTGTCGTGCATATTGAAGTAATAGAACCCCGCGGGACGCATTTTGCCGTTGCCCGAGTCCAATTTGAGACTGTCCTTGACAGCCTTGACGTAGACAAGCAACTGCATTTTTTGTCCGTCGTAAAGGTACTTCTCGCTATAAGACGCCGCCTCCGCGCCACTCTTGTAGTCTACCACTATGAACAGGTTGTCCTTGGTTTTGTCCTTGGCAGGCAGTACGTCAACGCGATCGACTACGCCCTTCAAGTAGAACTCACCGCCGTCAAACGCTACGACTACGGCAGGCAGTGACTTGGCGTTTTCAGTTTCATCTCCGTCGTCAATTTTTCCATCAGACGGACGGGTTTCACTGCCGAAATTTAATTCCGCGGCATAATTTTTGAACTCGGAATTGCGCAACTGTTGCTTGGTCACCTTGCACATACGCGCGGCTTCGGCTTTGAGCTGCATCAATACGCCTTCCATTTGACGGTCGGTTCTCATTCCCTTGTAGAAATCTTCCGAAAGAGCCTTTTCGAACCACTCGTACGCCTTCTCCCTAGTGTTAGCGTCATCCTCGTCCAAATCTATATTTTTCACATATTTTTCCAATACAAAGTGAAGAATCGTACCCAAATCGGCAGATTTCAGCTCGGCAATAGGGCGCGGTTGCACGTTTAGCCCATAGTGAAAATAGAAACTGTACGGACACTTGAAAAACGTCGTCAACTGAGACACGCTGGTAGCGGATTTTTTTAGGTACAGCTCGCCGCCGCGTTCCACCATAACAGCCTTTCCGTCCTTATTAAAGGCGTATTTTTTCGCCTCGTTTTTGTATTTTTCACGCAAAAACTCGTATAAAGGCAGCGTTGCCGCCTGCTTGTCCTTTACGCGCCTGTCGTAGAGCACGAGCTTTTCTATCGCCTGTTTCTTGGTGTAAACGCCGTCATCCGTAACGCTAGACGGTCTCAACGGAGCGTTCCCGATTTGGAAAAGCTCGGCAAATTCTGCAATGAAGGGCGATGGCAAAAGACTGTCTGCGCCGTCCGCCGTCGTGTAAGAAACGTATAGCTTTTCTGTTGGCTCCAATAGCAGTTGAAACAGACTGAACCGCTCGCGCTTGTTCTCAACTTGAATTCGAGGCTCGACGTTTATGCCCGCTCTGACCAACTCTTCTATATTTCTGTCTGAGAGTAGCTTGCAGTCATTTTTAACTATGGGCATCGCGCCTTGGTTTGCGCCCAGCAATGCCAGAAATTTAATATCGTGCTTGCGCGCCTTCGCCATGTTGGCAAATACCACGCAATCGTTGTAGACGGGAATGACGGAGACTTTCACAGAAGCCACGCCTGCCGTAAACAGCTTAATAAATTCGTCCAGCTTGACGAATTTGTCCCCCATTACATTTGCCGCCTGCAATAACACGCTTTCCAGCTTTTCTTGAGCTTGCGAGGTCACTTTTGCCTCAAATTCCAACCCCATGTCGCGTTGTTGGGTAGCAAAACTTGCATTTTTATCAGCTAATTTGGCATAATCGATCAGATTGCGAATAACCGTCAAATACTCGTTGACCGTCGCGCCGTCGGGGACATGGTTGCTCCTATACAGCTCGTAAAAACGCTGTCTGAACGCGTCCGCTTGCGAATAGAATGGCTCGTCCTTGCCGAGATTGAAGCCTTTATAGCTATAGTTTACGTTGTATTTCAAACAGTAATTTTCAAACAAAAACACGTCGTCAGAGGGCTTTTTCCCATCAAAATTGCCGCAAAAGAGGTAATTTTTGACAAAGGGCAGCACAAAAGACAGCTTGGCGTTGTTCCTGTACAGCGTCAGATAATCGATTACAAACCGCGCGTAGGGGTGGTCGGACAGAACGAACTGCCTATCGCAAAAATAAGGAATTTCAAACTGTGAAAAAACCATCGATATGGCGTTAGAATACTTATCAACGTCACTCGTCACCACGTAAACGTCCTTGAAGCGTCCTCCTGCGCGAACGTGCTTTTGAATTCGGCAAGCTAGCGCGTAAACCTCGTTGACGCGAGTCGAACCCTCGAAAATTTCCACGAAATCGCCACCTGGGGTGGGGATTTTGTCGTCGTAACGGTACAAATTCTCACCGATTTGCCTTGCGTATTCGTGAGGATAGTCCCTTTTACCCTTGACGGTATTTGGCGTCAGATTGTTGCGCTTACAAATATTTATAATTCCTTGATAAATGTCGTCAAGATAGAGGTGTCTGTCGCGCGCCCCATTGCCTACACAGCACGCCACCGTAACTCCACGACTTTTCAGCGCTAGTTGTTCAATGATAGAAAGCTCCTGCGCGGTGAAGTTGTCAAAGTCGTACAGATAGTAGTAGCCGTTCGCCGCTACGTCGGTCGTCGCAATCTCTTCACACAACAAATCCAGCTTGTCCGCCGAATCTATAAAACGACCCTCGGTATAGTCGCAATACGCCTGATAAAGCAACGCTATATCGCGAGCTTTGCCGGCAACGCTCTTGGGCAGCTCGGCTTTCATCAGGTCTTTGGGCGAGATTTTGCAATACTTCATCATAGAAATGACGTCGTACATATCTTCAACGAACCCGGGGGTTTCCACACCCTTGACGTAGCAGGTGAGATTGGCCTTATTCTCCTTGATTATCATGGAGAGAGCCATCACCCCAGCTTGCTTGGAGAGATAGTCGTATTTGGGTAAAATATCGGAGGCAAGTCTGCGGAAGGTCTTGACTTGCGCGTTGAAACTTCCGCCAATCGCTTTGAGCAAAGCGCGCTCTGCCTCAAGAGATGCGCGGTCGGGGACGATGACTGTGTGTGTTATCGACAGATTAGTCTTATCCACCCTTTTTATCACGTCCATCACGTACTTCGCCGCATTCGCCATTGAATTGGATTCGTATATAGTAATCATAAATTACATTATATCATATATCGACAAAGAAAACTATAGTTTTTGTTATGAAGTTCGCCTCGGTTTAAACTATCGTCTCCTTATATCAGGGCTTTAGAAATAACAGTTGGCAACATTGAATTAATGTGATATAATATTCAATTAGTAAACATTATCTTCGCGAACGCGAATTTGTAACGGAGACAATATGAAAAAGAAAATTGCATTGCTACTACTTTTGATGTTAGCATTAACTACGGTTCTGGCGGCGTGTACCCAAGCCGAGGCAACCAAAATTGTTCCGCGGTGGGACGAGAAGATCGTCGAAACCTACGAATATACCGTAACGTTAGCCGACTTTAACTTAACCGACGAGGGAAGTATAGGTAGTCCTCACTTCCGCACCTACGACAGCAATGATGGAACGTACTACAAGGACTTCGACGTCCGCGCGGGCGAACCATTTGATGTTCAAGACGAAGTTTGTCCAACAGCCGTTAGCGGAACGCTCACCCTGACGATAAGCCACCCCGACGACGAATACGACTTATTACGGACAAAACAGGAACTGAAACTTACCTACGACAACAAAGACGGTAACCTGATTGACAAAGCGGTTTTGGACGTACTGCAAAAGAAAGGTCTAGTCGTAGCAAACAGCGGCAACTCCATCACTCTCAAATCTACCACCGAAACAACTGTTGAATTCAGACACAAGGAAAACCAAGCCCCCAGAAAGTCAAGCACGAAGGTCGAAGGCTTCTATTTGGGCAAGGTTCATCAGGAAGTTTCCATCTACGAAGTTGAAACGGAATACACTTACGAAGGCAAAAACACTATCGTCTCAACAACCCTCACGCAATACGACGAAACGATGGATACCGACAAAACAACGGAATTTGAAAATACGTTGAAGCGTCGCACTGAAGGCTCATTCATCGACAGCAATCAACTGTTCACCTACGCACGTAGCCTCGACAAGTCGTCGACAAGTTTCCAGAACAGCCCCAGTGTCTCTGTATACAACCCATTTAATCAATCGATACAAACGGCAAACTTTGCATTCACCTATTCAAACAATGCTATATTGACAGACGCAACGCGCGGTGAGCTCTACACAAAGTTACCGACTCTTGGCATAATAGTTGACGGAATGGCATTCATGCTTCAGGAAAGTGTACCCAATTTGAAAGAGAAATTGCCAGACCGATTTGATAATTACGGTTACGGTCCTGACAGCACGTACTACGGTCAAGTTGCGTACGCAAAGCACACACCGGTCCGTTTCCGCGCAGGTTACATTTCATACGAATTGACACACTACGAGGATGACATTTGGAACGCTCTGAAAGCCCTTGTAAGCAGCGAGAAATAGCAAGATTTTTCCACCCCATATCAAAATATTAAAAAAATGCCTCTTGTAAAAGAGGCATTTTTTTGTTTACTTTGTTAATTTTGGGGATCTTTTGAACCGTCGTCGCCGATCGGGTTTTCTACGCCTTGCGACTCTTCTACGGGCGCGGTCGGCGTCTGATTTGTAGGTTCAACGCGTCTCGTATTTGAGTCCAATTCGCTCTCGCGTTGATCCATAAACGCTATGACTTCTTCTACCGATTTGCCCTGCATCAGCATGTCAACTTCCTCGGTGTGAATGGTTTCTTTTTCCACCAGCACACGCGCCATATTGTGCAGTACGTTGATCTTTTCCGTAAGAATTTCCGTTGCGCGCTTGTGACAGTTCTCCACTATTGCGCGAACTTCTTCGTCGATGATATTGGCGATTTCATCGGAATAGCTCTTTTCCGTTTGATAATTTTTACCCACGAAGACTTCGCCTTCACTGCCATAGAACAACGGTCCTATGCGTTCGCTCATACCCCATTCGGTGACCATTCTATGAGCTCTTTCCGTCAGCTGTTTGATATCTCCGCTTGCGCCACTGCTGATATTTTTAATAATTAACTCTTCGGCAACTCTGCCGCCCAGCGTCATCGTAATATCGTCCAACAGCTGTTGTTTGGTGACGTGATTGTTGTCATTCTCGGGGCGAGTCATCGTGTAGCCTGCCGCCATTCCGCGAGGAATAATCGTTACTTCGTGAACAGGATCGCAGTACTTCAAGCTGCAAGCAAGGATTGCGTGTCCCGATTCGTGGTATGCCGTGATTCGTTTGTCGGGTTCGGTCACAAGGCGGGATTTCTTCTGCGGTCCCATAATAACCTTATTTATACCCTCGTTGACATCCGCCATCGTGATTACGCGTCTACCTGCGCGAACCGCAAGTATTGCCGCTTCGTTCAAAAGGTTTTCAAGATCTGCGCCGGTAAAACCTGCCGTTATGCGAGCAACCGTACGGAAATTCACGTCTTGACCAATGGGCTTTTTGCGAGCGTGAACCTTCAAGATTGCCTCTCTGCCGCGCACGTCAGGACGATTGACGTATATTTGCCTGTCAAAACGTCCGGGACGAAGCAAAGCAGGGTCGAGTATGTCCGCGCGGTTGGTTGCAGCCATAACAATTATGCTCGTGCTCGTCTCGAAACCGTCCATTTCCACAAGTAATTGGTTCAACGTTTGCTCTCTTTCGTCGTGTCCGCCGCCCAATCCTGCGCCGCGTTGACGTCCTACTGCGTCAATTTCGTCTATGAAAATAATGCACGGCATGTTTTTCTTCGCCTGATCGAACAAATCGCGCACACGGCTTGCGCCGACACCTACGAACATTTCCACGAAGTCCGAACCGCTCATAGAGAAGAAGGGCACACCCGCCTCGCCTGCAACGGCTTTGGCGAAAAGCGTTTTACCTGTTCCCGGAGGACCCACGAGCAACACACCCTTGGGGATACGCGCGCCCATATCGTTGAATTTTTTCGGGTCTTTCAAGAAATCGATAATTTCTTGCAATTCTTCCTTTTCCTCTTCCGCTCCTGCGACGTCTGTGAAACGCACCTTAGAATTCTGCACTACGCGCGCCTTCGAGCGACCAAAATCAATATTTTGGTTGTTTTGACGGGCGATTTGACGGAACAGTATCACGCCCATCAATATCAGCAGTCCTATCCACAGCACCGGCACGATGTAGTCCGTCCAGCTAGTGGCGTTGGGGTCGGCTACGTAGTAGTTGTTTCCCTTGTTGAGCTCACTGCTGGGATTAGCCTCCAAATACTCTTGAATTGCGGCATCGAACTGCGCTCTGTCTACGACGACACAGGTGTCCTTGGCGCCGTTAGCGCGTACGCCGGTAACCTTATAAATACTAAGCGTAACCTTCACGTACTCGCCGCTGTTCAGATTTTGCTTGAACTGATATTCGTTAATTTCCGAAGCGTTGTTGCCGAGGAATGCCCATAGCACAACAAAAATCACTATGACCAACGCGACGGCAATTATCGCATAAATTATACTTTTTCGTTTTTGATCCAAAATAGTTCTCCTTTACACCCTGCCAAGTCGAGCCGCGGGGCCGACTTTGTAATTAGCCTTTGTTTGAAACAGCGCAACGGCAGAGAGTTCTGTCCGTGCGCATATTGATACGGATTGTATTTTAACATATAATATTAACTATGTCAAATATTACTATACCACCTGTGCCACGCGTTGCCGCCACCGACGTGTGCCGCGCCATGTTCGTTCGCAAGATTTTGCGAAGCATAAAGTCTAGCTCAAAACCTTGCTTTCTACCTAGATAGAAGTTTCGCGAATTCAGCTGATATTAGGCCGAATTTTGTCGAAGGAACAGACAATGCGATGAGGAAAATTTGTGCTTGAAAAATGCAAATTCGAGAGCAAGCTTACTGATAATTTTTTTCTTTTTCTTAGCGCAATTCTAAGTTGTAATTCGTATACAAAACCAACTATTTCAATTGATTTTTTCCTACCCCATGTTGCATTTCTCAACAAAAATCGCCTAAAAACGCTGATTAATGTTATATTTATGCTATATTTGGTACAATTGCAAAAATTCCCACCCCATGTCGCGCTTTTATGGCAATTTTCTTAATTTTTTGCAAAAAGTAATTTACGCCGACGTCGCGTCCAATATCGCATCTGCAATAAATTTTGCCACGCTACCAACCAGACGATCCTTGCTGGAATTGAGTGAATAGAAGTCTCCCATTCCCTTCTCTGCCACAATGCCGATTATTCCGACATCGCCCACCGACGGAAGGTTTTTGTTGGTGGCTGCGCCGGGTGCAATTCCACCATGGCAAATTTGCACCTTGCCAATCTGGTCGATCGTTCCGACTGCCGCGTCCACCACAACTATTTTGCTGTTTGGGTGCAACGCCTTAATAAAGTTGTAGCTGTACAATAGATTCTCTGCAGTTATGTTTTGGTCTCGCAATCCGTAGACGAACGAGGCGCGCTCGAGGCTGTCGTTGAGCAACGTTCCCACGCGCGGACCCAGGCTGTCCGAGAAAACTTTTTCTGTTCCGATACACATATAAACGGTCGGCTCATTTCCAATTTGATTTTTGATCGCGTCTGAAAGTCTCTGTTTGTCTTGCTGATTGTAAATACTTACCTCTAACATATTTTCCATTCTCCTTTTACTTTCCAAACAACTTAGCACCTTGTGCTTGCTCGTTTAAGTAACTCGTGCTCAAAGTCGTTCGTTATATGATATAGATAAGTTTTGCCATGACGCCAATTTTTATTTAATTATTTCAACTAACTTGCCGCGCTTTTCGTTTTATTTTGTCGAATCCGCTTCACTGCTATTTACTTACTTGCAGGATTACAAAGCGACAATATTTTTTTATGCAATTACAAGTCGGCCTTACTGATAATTACTCAACACTCTGTTGTAGTAGCTAGCTTTCTAATCTCATATTTTCATAAAACTTCTTATTATACTCGAAATCATTTCGTGCTATTATATTCATTCAGTCACCGCAACCTTTTTTCGCATATAAAATATCAAAGTTTATTTTGCAGATGCTACGCCTCACGGTGACATGCAAAGTGCGGGATTTGTAGTAAAGTTATGTCAAAATGTCAAAAATACTTTATTTTTGTAAATAATTATGATATGATAATATATATGTGGCTAATACTGTGCCATTTTGCATAATATTAAGTAAAAGGAGGACAATAGCGAACATCGTTCACTATTAAAAAAGGACCATGATAGGAACATTTATTGATGTCGGTTTCGCCGTTATACTCATTATAACTGTGCTGGTTGGACTTGCAGAAGGTTTTTCTAGGCAATTTTCTCGTCCGCTGTGCGGTTTGATAGCTATTTTCGGCGCAATCGGTTTGACAGCCTTTCTTTACACGATAATTTCACCGCTCAGCTTTTACACTGGTTTGGAGGCAAAAGCAACCGCTTTATTTAGCGCAGATTTCTATTCGCAACAAGCATCAGACACCGACAGCTTGGCAGCGATCTTGTCCGGCGGCTATCTAAGAATACTTGCCAGCTCATCAGAAATGATTTGGACGAAGATGCAAGCGATGAACGTCACCACTCTTGGAGATTATTTCGGCAAACTCCTAATCAAAGTTGCCGCACAATTCCTCATTTGGCTTGTGCTATATTTGGCAATAAAATATCTGTTGTTCGGAATCAAATACCTGATGACCAAGATTTCGCGCGTTGTAGTATTCAAGTCTATTGACAAAATCTTCGGTCTCGTTTGGTCGCTCGCGATAACCTATATTATCGTAATCAGCATTGTTCTGACAGCCGGCGAGCTCGTTTTGGGTCAGTTTTTCCCCGAAATAGGCAATATGGTTGTAGAATACATTGCGCAAACCTCTGTTGTTAAATTCCTACACAACACAAACGTTATCGGCTCGTTCTTAGCAGATATTCTCGGTTGGTCGTTATTAGCCCTGTAGTTTTATTTAATTCAGCCTGCGCATAAATCTGCGCAGGCTTTTTCTTACATAAAATAATTAATAGCCCCTTTTCGCATTCTCATTCGAGCTAATTCTCTAATACACTGTAATAACTCTAATACATTAATACACTGTACAATCACTAAACCAATCGAAAAAACATACAAGTCATAAAAAGACATCCGCCTCTAAAATAGACAAACTCTGCGTCTACTTTTTAGGCAGCGCGCAATTCACGCAAGCTGCGACAGCTTCATCACAGCTCATTAATTACTTAATTAAAGCAACACTCGCCTTTTCTGCCATCGAAGCCCGAAGTCCATACGTTTCGCCTCTCACTCCTAATTATTAACATATTTTTTCAAAAAGCCAGAACGCCGTGCTGAAATTACGCAACAATTCTGCGTAAAGTCCTACTTTAACCCAGTTTGAGCATTTATAGCACAATTTAACAAATGTTTAACGTATGCGGCCTAACACACATGGAAACATATAGATATCAGACCAATAAATTGCTTTCTGCGCACTCTTATAATTATAGACTCTTTCTTTCATATCCTTTTTTTTGTTTGTTTCACATGAAACAACTCTCGACCGTTGCACATGTCACATAGACACTCTACAGTATTTTAAAACAATCGACCCAACGTCATCTAGCCCAGCTTACAAGTTCTGTCTACACATTCCTCTCGAAATCCACACTAAATATATATTACACAAACCGCATACAAATCCGTGTGTTCCTATTTTTTTATAGTAATTATCGCATAAATTATGTTTCACGTGAAACAACTCTTTAAACAAGAAAAGCACAAAACAGTTTCTCAGACAAAAACTGTCAATTTGGCAAAGCTTACCTTTCTAGAACCCGATCGCATAAGGGCCGCAACAGCATATTGTGTTTTATTTCTTATATAAATGAATTACAGAATAGAATAAGCCACTGATAAGCAATCGCTGTCAGTCTTTCTTTGGAGCAAATATTCATCGGTTTTAATCGACAAAATCAAACTGAAGAGTGGCTTACGGACATCAAAACACCACAAATCGCCTTTAAACACTAAGCAAAAAGCGAACAGCAAAGATAAATGTTTCACGTGAAACATATAAGGTCACGAGAAAGCTGGTACAAGCATTATGACCATAAATGGTGGGAAATTCGACAGAATCAACACGGCGTAAAATTCTCAAATAATATCAATGCAGCCAGACTTTAATTGATAATACATTGTTTCACATGAAACAATCGTGTAAAAGAGGATGCGTCATGATTGAGACAAACACTAGAAGCACGTAAGGCAAAAAATAGTTAAATTACTTTTGTTACGAAAGGCAAACTATCTTATGAATAACGTCAAACAATGTGCCACAGAATTTCACAAATAAACCAGCAAAATACGCCGTTTAAAAGAAATTTAAGTGGTATTTCGAGCCTAAATAGACAATCATGTAGATAATTATGGTGATTTCAACGCGAAAAGCGTTGAAGATTGTCTGTACTCAAACCACACCTCGCGCAGCTCGCATCTATATTGATTGTGGAGTCAATCGCTCAAAACTCAACACAATAGTAAGATATAAAGAAAAAAAAACGGTACATCAAATTAATCAGTAGCCTTCAGAAAGTTATTAGAAATAGTGGTAGGCAGAGATATTTGAAAACCGCACAATCCAGCAATGCAATTGGAGCCAAAGTTATCATTAACTCGCAATTAAACCAGCAAGACTCTTTGTAAAAAGTAATTTGATTCTTCGCCCCGCGGTAGTTCGTACAATCTGAAGGAAATGGATCGAAAAAATAACCAGCCGAAAGGCTAAGTGCGGGTTATTGCAGCGAAGAAATTAGTGCTGCAACGTATTTTAGTTAATATAAAATCATTGACTTAAACAAATTATGAGCGAACGATGTTCGCTATTGAAAATCGCGGCAATAATGAATATCGCTTGTATTTAAACTTAAAAATGAGCAAATTGTCTCGCCATTACATTTTATTATCTCAGAATGTTATAAAAAATTGCCTCAATTTTTCAGAGTTAATTTGAATAATTCTGTTAGAATGGCTATTTTGACCAGCTTTTATAACATAATTATTCGTGATTGAGCGCGAATAATTATGTTATAAAATAAGTCAAATTTTTGAGCCGGCACGCCATCGGATTTCTAGTGAGAAAGCTCTACAGTCTAAACAAGCAAATCGCGCACAAATGAAAAAGTAGAAACGCCAAGTAAAAAAATTGAAACTAGAAGTAGATATTGAGATACAACAAAATTAGTGGAATCCTTCATGCAGAAAAGACATGTAACAAAACTGCAACATAAAGAGCAGAGGGAACCCCTTATCAAATTGCACGAACTCAGAGAGTCACATTGTGGAGCACATCACAATTCGAAAAGTGAATTGTAGCGTAATTCAGTATGCGAATCACCCCATTCTAGCTAGGTAGTTTCGAGGCTGACCACTAAAAAAAATTCCGAACTACATAGAGCGCGCCCCTAATCAACATTAGTGAGATTATTCCGAAAACACCACCAATACGAGATCTGCAAATAGTAGTGAGGACACACAACCCTCACTACATGCGAAATCGCAAATATATGTTATACTAGTGTTACTCTACTCACAGTAGAATGCAAGTTTAAACGCCCGAAAGCCCACAAAAAGACAGCCTAGCATCACTATATCATCAAAAAAATATTCCGACTGACATTTCCGACGTGTTAAGCAAGAAATGAGCACAAAATAAACAGTATTTAACGTCGCGAAAGCCTTGTCATTAGAAAGAACAAATTGCATCTTGCTGTACTTCGTTAATTTTAAAAATTCATTTATGCATGATCTATTTATAGAGACATTTAATGATATTTTAGTTAGCGCGCAGCAAATTTGAATAAACAGGTATGGCTGCAAAAGCCTAAAAAAATATGAAACAACCGAAGCGACTTTTTCAACAACAAAGTATACGTCAGGGCTTATGATAATTTATCGATTTTGTCCCCATTGAACGCCGTAACACCAAGAGTTGTGGGGAGCGAATTAGAGTTGTCACAGTTCTAATGATATGATTTGAAACGCAAAAATTGATATTTACTTATAACCGCTAGAAACGCGAGAGTGGAGAGGACCAATAAGCTCGATAGAGGCATATGTTGTGAAGTCAAAGGTTAGCAAGGATGTAAACTTTTTAAGGAACAAAACAAAAAATTGCATTGTGGTTCTAATAGAATCTAGCCGGCCAAGTGCCGAAGTAAAATAGCGACTTTTGTGCTTGTTCTTTTAGATATCTATACGCTTCACTTTTCGCCGTCAGAGTTCGAATTTAAGATTGATCATTTGGACAAATATTGCTAAAAAATTAGCGGCAAAATATTCCGTGGAGCGACAATAATGGGACACTAATTTTTAAAGCGCGCATTTGTTAAATGCAGTTCTACAAACCGCAGAATTTCGATTTTTATTAATGTCAAAAACTCGTAATTATAGCGCATTTTATTCCATTTTTTGACATGGGGTGAGAAAAATCGAATTATTTTTGTCTAAAGCAACCAAAATAGTCAGATTTTTACAGTTTTCCTTAATTTATTTTATCGAAATTTGCCATTTTTCTCACCCCATATCGCGAAATTGCGTATTTATAAACGAAACAAAAAAAAGAAAAACTTAAACAAACTCTTGTTTTAGATTTTGAATATAAGAATTGACTCGCTAATTGTTAGCATAACTTGACAGATTAGACACACACAAAAAATTTTATTTTCCTGAGTATTTTATAAGCATTTCAACGTTACTCTGTTCTAACAATTTTCTTGATATTGACTGTATTTCTCCTATTGACAATTCGAGTAAGTTCTTGCTTGTCATCTTTGCAAATTTCGCAACTATTCTATTTGCTGCAAGCGCATGTCCATTGATATCTTTGGAAACATCTGCCTCGTATATAAACTGCTCCAATAAGTTCCTCTCGATCGAATAGATTAGCTCGACGAGCTTTGCTCTATATTCTAAATCTGTCGGACTCATTTCGGGGTATACTGCCAGGTCTTTTGCGTGCTGCGCCTCGTGCTTCAATAACGAAACAGCAAAACTCTCAGCCGAGAAATCATACGAGGACTTAATGCAATTTATAACGCCGTCACCATCCGACTAACCGCTAGCGCCAAGCGCGCCAAATGAAATATAATCATACCAACCTTTCGAGACAAAACCGTCTAATAGTTTAACTGTGTATTCCTGACTTCCGTTGGGCAATTCCACACTGTAATGTTTCAGCTCGGCACTCCGCCATATATAGGGACCATAGTATCCGCTAGTCTTGCCGCCCAAATAGTGATATGAGCGACGCTCGAATGCTTCCGCAACACAACCATTCTCAATTTCGCATAATTTCACATTCTCATCTTCTATTTCAAAAAACCGCACAAACCCTCTTCTCATCGTTTCTGCGGCTTGGTCGGCCTGAGTTTCAAAATAAAAAACGTCTCGGTAATATTTTTGATAAATTAACAAAATCTCGTTTAAATAATCATCTACGTCAAAAGTTAAATATTTTTCATTTTCGAATAGGTCTATGTATTTTTGACACAATTCCGTTTGTCCGCACTCGCGCAGATATGCAATCGCTCGTTTTAATTGCCCCTTTATAATATATCCATAATAAATATTTTCGTTGTATTGCTTTTTGCACGCCATATTACACCTCCGTCCTAATTATACACGGTATTCTAGCATAGGTTACATTGAAAATTAATCCATTAGGATTATTTAAAAAGAGGCGCCGGCGATCACCTCAACTGTTAGTTGGGCGGGAAATCGCCATTTAGTTGAGTTATTCACCACCAATTCGCCAAATCGTCGCTGTTTTTGTTGCCAAATTGAGCGTAGAATGGTATTGTACAAGAGGAGAGAAAAACACACGATACAATAGAAAGTATCAAGGCTCTTACTTTTTTGTACCAATAACAAAAAGGAGTAAAAGACAATGCAAGAAACTTTTGGACAAAGATTGCAACGCCTGCGCAAAAACGCGGGATTTACGCAAGAAGAAGTAGCGACAAAACTCAATATAACAGGGCAAGCCGTATCCAAGTGGGAAAACGACGTGTCTGCGCCGGACATTTCGCTTTTAGTCGAGCTGTCGGACATTTTGAGCGTAAGCCTTGACGAATTGCTGGGTAAAGAGCGCGAGACGACGCTAGTTCCTAAAGAGCAACGCAAAAATATTGACAATATGTTTTTCCGCATCAAGGTTAATTCCAACGAAGGCGACAAAGTAAACGTAAATATTCCGTTGGCGCTTGCAAAAGTGTTTTTGGAGGCAGGAGAAGTCTCATTCCCACAGGTCAACGGTCAGGACGTTCTCAGTAAAATTGACTTTCGCAAACTGTTTGAACTGGTTGAGCAAGGCGTAGTGGGTAAGCTCGTCGATATTGAAAGTGAAGGCAATCTAGTGGAAATTTGGGTAGAGTAATAATGAAAATTCGCATAAAAGCAGACAGACACAATATACATTTGTGGCTACCGACAAGTCTACTAAAAAGCCGCATTTGCTACCACATTTTGCAGAATGGGGTGAGAAAAAACGCGAAAAATGCAGAAATCTCGACACGCGAACAGGAGGAAAATGTCCCCAAACTGCCAACTCAACAAAAAACAGTCTGCATATCTCGCAAACAACAGTTGGATATGTACAAAGCCCTTAGACAAGTAATAAAAACACGCGGACACTTCAATATTGTGGAAGTGGAAAGCGCAGACGGTCAAAAAGTGCTCATTCGCGTATGAGGTATTATTAGAAACGACCGGTACAAAATTGAGTACCAGTCGTTTGTCTTTTTTGCAAGACGAATGTCGCAAATAGAGTTTGCAAAAAATCAAATTAGAGTATGCCCTCCCACTCAGCCAAAAATTCCGTAACAAATGCTTGCATATACTCGTCACGCCGTTTGGCTATCTCTTTTGCCGTGGCAGTATTTAAAAGGTCCTTTAATAAAAACAGTTTTTCATAGAAGTGATTGAGCGTAGTGGAAACGTGATTATGATATTGACTCTCACTCATATTCAATAGCGGTTTCACGTCGGGATCGTACATAGTTTGATTACGGTTGCCGCCGAACGCGAAGGTTCGGGCAATTCCTATCGCGCCTATTGCGTCCAGTCTGTCGGCGTCCTGTACACACTTTCCCTCAATCGTTCTCGGCGCGGTGGAGTCCGCCCCTCTGAAAGATACTTCACTGATTATTTCGCAAATCAATGCTATCTCATTTTCCGATACGCCGTGTTCGCGCAAAAAGCCAACTGCTCTGTCTTTATTGTCATGTGTTGCGGGCGACAGCTTGATATCGTCGACGTCGTGGAGTAGCGCCGCAAGTTGGACGATTAGCAAATACGCCCCTTCCTCTTCGGCGATTCTTGTTGCCATTTTGTACACGCGCAAAGTATGAAAAAAGTCATGCCCGCTGTAATCGTTTGCAAATACTTGTTTAACGTACGCGATAGCGTCATTAATAATAGCATCCATAGGCTGCTCCATTAAATTGTATTTTATCTTGCTACAATCTCGTAGTGTATTCTTTGTCCTACATATTCGGGGCAAATCGTTTCTTCGCTCTTTTTTACAAACTGAAAGCCTGCGCTTTCATAAGTACGTTGCGCAGCAATCAAACGCTCATTTGTCCAAACAATTATCTTTCTTGCACCCTGCTCTTTTATGCGCCGAACTGCTTCTTGCATTTGTCGCTTTCCATAACCGTTACCCTTATATTTAGTTCCTATGCAATTATGCCCGACCTCTGCTAACTCAGGCAATTTCGTCGGGTTCCACGATACAAACCCTATCGGTTTTCCCTCCAAGACTGTCATAAATCCACTAAACTCGGCGATATGAGGATTATTATAGAAGAAGTCGTCAAACTCCTGCCATTGACTTTGCCAAAATTCCTTAAATCTCGGCTCAAAAGAATAGCCATCTTTCAATAATGCCGCAAGCGTACCGCGAGGAAACTCTGTTATTTTTCTAAACTCAATATCCATTGTTGCTCCGCTAAATTACTGTTTATCGTAGAAACATTTTAGCATAACGCAAAACAATT
This sequence comes from Clostridiales bacterium, assembly GCA_022508325.1. Taxonomy (GTDB): domain Bacteria; phylum Bacillota; class Clostridia; order Christensenellales; family CAG-314; genus Fimimonas. The sequence goes on from JAFLVL010000004.1 coordinate 30,198, forward strand.
TGCAAGTTAAGATAAAACGCCAAGGACTCTAGTAATGCAAAGCGTTCGTTTGCATTTACCACAAATCTAAAACAAAACCCCACCTTTTATTCAAAGATGGGGTAATTTTGATAATATTATGAAATTAAGTAACTTTGCGCACGAACCTAATCGCCCCGCTGGCTAAGCGTCTTCGTCCTTCAAAAACTTCTCTTTCATCCAGTCTTCGACAAGGGAGCAGATACGGTCAAGGTCGTCAGCAGTGAAGTAGTCGATATATATTCTGCCTTTACGTCCGTTTCCCAGCGCAGAAACTTTGGTAGCGAAAGCGCGTTGCATGTTGGAAACGAGGCTTTTCAGTTCCTTACTCTCTTCAACAATCGGCCTTTCTTTTTTAGGCTTGGGGTTCAAAAACTCGCGTACGAGCTTCTCCATTTCGCGAACCGTCAGTTGATTGTCGCAACCCTTCAAAGCTAGTTGTAATTGGTGCACAGGTGGTACGACAACGAGAGTTCTGGCGTGTCCTGCGGACAGACGACCCTGTTCAATCAAGGAAATTACGTCGTCGGACAGCGTAAGCAGTCGTAGCGTGTTGGCTACGGCAGAGCGGCTCTTACCGATACGGTCTGCGGCAACCTCTTGCGTCATGTTAAATTCCGTCATCAGCGTCTTTATTGCGCGCGCTGCCTCAATAGGGGACAGGTCCTCGCGTTGCAGGTTCTCGATTATGCTGATTTCCTTGATTTGTTGCGGCGTGTACTGGCGAATGATTGCAGGAATGTCGGTTTGACCTGCGATTTTGCTCGCGCGGAAACGACGTTCACCGGCGATAATCATAAAGCGCTTGCCGATAGGGGTTACGACGATAGGTTGAATTACGCCGTGCACGCGAATACTTTCGGCTAACTCATTCAACGCTTCTTCGTCGAATTTTTTGCGCGGTTGTTCGCGGTTAGGGTCAATGTCAATGAGAGCCAGGCGTACAACATTGTCGCCGCTTGCGGTTTCTGCCGTTGCGTCTGTTGTGGGCGTGTTTTGTTGTTGCGGTTGCGTCAAATCATCAATGTCGTTCATGCCCATCAACGCCGCAAAACCTCTTCCTAATCCTTTGTTAGCCATTGTTCGTCTCCTCTCTATCTAAAAATTGTTTCGCAAGCGCGCCATACGCCAATGCACCGTTGCATTTTGGCGCGTGCAACACGATTGGTATACCGTAGCTTGGGGATTCCACTAGCTTGATATTGCGCGGCACAGGCACGGTGTAGATTTTGTCGCCGAAGTATTTGAACAGCTCTTCCGTCACTTGCTTTGACATTGTGGTGCGTATATCGTACATTGTCAACACTACGCCGTTGATATAAAGCGCTGGGTTCAAGCGTTGTTTGACGATTTTTATCGAGTTCATCAATTGACTCAAACCTTCCAACGCAAAGAATTCGCTCTGAATGGGAATGACTACGCTGGTGCTAGCCACGAGCGCGTTCAAAGTCAACAGTCCTAGGCTCGGGGGGCAGTCAATAAATATATAGTCGTATTGGTCCTTCACCGGTTCAAGCGCGCGCTTCAATGCGCTCTCGCGAGCGGGCACAGACACCAAATCGACCTCGGCTGCGGCAAGGTCAATGTTGGTGGGGATGATCCACAAATTATTGATAACCGTGGGCATAATGACGTCGGTTGCAGCGCAATCTCCCATGAGCATATCGTAGCAGTGGCGCTTCAAGGTATTCTTCTCAATGCCGTAACCGCTTGTCGCGTTGCCCTGCGGGTCGAAGTCCACAAGTAGAACCTTTCTACCTGCGTCAGCCACGTACGCAGCTAGGTTAATAGCAGTAGTGGTCTTGCCTACGCCGCCTTTTTGATTTGAAAATGCAATGATCTTTCCCATAGAATCTCCGTGATTTACTATTCGTTTGTGTTGCGATCAAATTTTTACTTATATATTGTAGCACAAGTTTCCAACTTTTTCAACAATATATTCGTTTTTGTGAAACAAATTATTTTATGTGTTTCACACACTTAACCGGCATTAAAATCAAATTTACGCACGGCATTATTTTTACGAAAAGCGCGTTTTTTCCACCCCATATCACACGTTTTTCTCACCCATATCGCATTTTTCGGCGAATTAGCCCATAGAATTGGCATTTTAAGTGAATTTCGTCGCTTTTGTGCATTTTCCCTACCCCATGTCTATTTTTCGCACCCATTTGAATATTTTCGTATCAAATCTGGCTTTTCTCGTTCGCGCTTATTTGGTTTCCGAGACACCGCGCCTAAAACTTGCGCATTAATTTTGTCTATGATATAATAGTTTACACATCAGCGGAGAATTGAATATGAACAATACGATAGTGGCATTGTCTACGGCGAGAGGGCGCGCAGCCATTGCCGTAGTGCGCATGAGCGGCGACAACGCAATAGACATAGCCAAGCAATTTTTTCATCCGTTCCCGACCACGCCCAACACGTTGAAAGTAGGGACGCTTCATACCGAGCATTTTGACGAGCACGCCATGTGCGTGTACTTCGCCGCGCCCCATTCCTACACGGGAGAAAACACGGTAGAGTTCCACTGTCATGGCGGTACGGCTGTAAGTCAGGCAGTTATCGAGCAGTGCCTAAACCACGGCGCGGTGATGGCGCAAAACGGCGAATTCAGCAAGCGCGCGTTTATCAACGGCAAACAAAACCTGACCAATGCCGAGGGCATTATCGAGATGATTGAGGCAGAGACGGCATCTGCGGCAAAGGCAGGGGCGAACCTGTTGGAGAACAAGCTCGGCAAGCGTGTTATCGAGCTGCAAGACAAGCTTCTCGACATAATCTCATCTTGCGAGGCGGCGTTGGATTACCCCGAAGAGGAGCTTGAATTACCCACCACAAAAACAGTGCAAGAGCAACTAACCCAAGTTAGAGCTACGCTCGACGCGCTTATTGCGACGTCAACACTGGGAAAGGTGGCAAAGTACGGCATCGACGTGGCAATAGTCGGCAAACCCAATGTAGGCAAATCCAGTCTTTTGAACGCTCTGTTGGGTACAGACAGGGCAATTGTGTCAGATATTCAGGGCACTACTCGCGATACGCTATCCGAAAGCGTGAACTATCGAGACATAAAATTCAACTTTATCGATACCGCGGGATTGCGCGAAACCCACGACCAAATCGAGGCGGAGGGCGTCAAACGCGCCAAAAAAGCCGCCGACTCTGCCGACGTGGTGTTGCACGTAACCGACGACCCGACTGACAAGTCCGTTTACCCTACTATTCGTCCTCAGATACGCATTTACAATAAGAGCGACCTGTTCAAGAACAAACCCTGTTGTGTTGACAGCATAGTCGTATCGGCAAAAAGCGGCGAAGTGGAAGAAATCAAGGCTTCGCTCTACGAAATGTTCAGCGCGGGAGAGATTGAGAATTCCGACCTGCTGATAACCAACGAACGCCATCTTTCTTATCTAAAAAAGACGCGGCAACAAATCGAGGAAGCCATTGCCGATAGCAACGTGGCAACCCTTGATATAGTTGCGAGTAGCGTACGAGCCGCGTGGGAAACATTAGGTGAGATCACGGGAACGAACGCGCAAGAGGACATAATAAATAGAATATATAGCAGATTCTGCCTGGGTAAATAGTGAGATTGGCTTACGCCGGTGAAATTTGCCTTAGGCAAGTAAAATTCGACTGTCGTCGAGTAAAATTTCTCGCATTCGCTCGAAGTTGCGATCAACATTTTTAGAGTAAAGTCGCCTTAACTTTACGCGTAAGCGTAACATTTCACTTCATATAGGAACTTATGAAAAACTACGATATTATTGTTATCGGCGCAGGACATGCGGGGTGTGAAGCCGCGCTAGCGTCCGCGCGTTTGGGGTGCTCGACACTTATGCTAGCCACCAATCTCGACACGGTGGCATTTCTTGCGTGCAATCCGAGCGTTGGCGGCACTGCAAAGGGGCAGATTGTCAAGGAAATTGACGCCTTAGGTGGCGAAATGGCTATAAACGCCGACAAAAGCCTTCTTCAAATGCGCATGTTGAACCGCGGCAAAGGTCCTGCGGTATATTCTCCGCGCGCGCAAGTCGACAAAAACGCCTACCACGTCAATATGAAACAGACGGTAGAGCACACACCCAATCTGTATCTCAGACAAGGTGAGGCAGTGGACGTCAGCGTCAACGACGACGGCAGTTTTGCCGTCAGGACGGCAGTGGAGCTCACCTATCAAGCAAAAGCGGTGGTTTTGTGTTGCGGTGTATATCTCAATTCAAGAACAATCGTGGGCAAATGTGTCAAAAACAGCGGCCCCAACGGCTTTGCCAACGCAGAATTTTTAACGAACAGTCTCGTAAAGCTCGGTTTTTCTGTACAACGCTTTAAGACAGGCACGCCCGCAAGAGTTCGTCTTAATTCCATCGACCTAGACAAGACGGTAGAGCAATGCGGCGAAGAGGACGTTCGCCCATTCTCCTACCTTACTGACAGTATTCCCGCCACAAAGCGCAGTTGCTATCTGACATATTCTACCGAAGAAACGAAACGGATAATTTTGGAAAACAAGCACCTTGCTCCTATCTATAACGGTAGCGTTTCGGGCGTCGGTCCTCGCTATTGCCCCAGCATTGAGGACAAGGTGGTGCGCTTCGCAGATAAGGAAAGGCATCAAATTTTCTTAGAACCCGAGTCGGTGGATACCTGCGAATTCTACGTTCAAGGCGCGTCGTCGTCCATGCCCGCCGAAATTCAAGAGCAGATTTACAAGAGCATCGAAGGACTGGAAAACGTCGAGATTATGCGCGACGCCTACGCCATCGAATACGACTGCATTGACGCAACACAGCTTGACGCAACGCTTATGGCGAAACATGTCAAGGGACTGTTCTTTGCAGGACAGATAAACGGCACTAGCGGCTATGAGGAAGCGGCAGGTCAGGGAATAGTTGCGGGTATCAACGCCGAACGTTTTGTCCACGGCAAATCGCCCTTCGTTCTGCGTCGCGACAACAGCTATATAGGCGTGCTGATTGACGACATTACGACTAAGCAAAATACCGAACCCTACCGCATGATGACCAGCCGCGCAGAACACCGTTTGGTACTTCGCCAGGACAACGCAGACCTACGACTTTCGGACATGGGGTGGGAAATTGGGCTAGTTTCGCCCGAAAGATATGCAAAATTGCAACGAAAAAAGGCGCAAATTGCCGCAGCGGAAAAACAGCTTTCGAAGGTAGTCTCTCCCAAAATATACGGCAAGCTCTTTGAAGAAAAAGGCGAACCTATAACGGGCGCAGGGCTGACGGCGGACGAAATGCTACGCCGCGCTAATATCACCTGTAAGGACTTGCAGACTCTCGGTTTCTTCGAAGATATTGACGACGACGCGCTGTACGAGATTGAGATTGAGTGCAAGTACCGCGGTTACATTGAGAAGGAAAAGGAAGCGATAGCGCAGGCGAATAAGCTGGAAAATAAGCCCCTGCCCGACGACATAGACTACATGACTATCGACGGATTGCGTATCGAGGCGCGACAAAAGCTTGACAAAATCCGTCCCAAGAACCTCGGACAAGCGGGACGAATTCTCGGCGTGTCACCTGCTGATATTCAAATACTGATTGTTTATTTGTCTACTAGAAAATGATAAAATTTTTACAAGAACAAGCAAATATTACGCTGACGGACGAAATGCGGCAAAAGCTTGACTTTTACTGCAAATTTTTGCGTGAGGAGAATAACAAGTATAATTTGACTGCGATAACCGACGAAGGCGAGATCTGGATTAAGCATTTCGTTGACAGTATTCTCGGCAGTGTGGCAATTCCCGAAAACGCTACTGTTTGCGACGTGGGCAGTGGCGCAGGATTTCCCTGTTTGCCTCTTGCAATCGTTCGTCCCGACGTTGCAGTAACGCTCGTTGATAGTCTGGAAAAACGCATCAATTTTACTAGGTCTCTTTGTCAACAGATAAATCTCAAGGCTGACTTTTTCCACGAGCGCGCAGAGGATTTTTCTCGACCCCATTCGGAAAAATTCAACGTTGCCACCGCGCGCGCAGTTGCGCCGCTGAATATTTTGTTGGAATACACCGCGCAAATAGTGAAGGTCGGAGGAATTATCGTCGCATACAAGACAGATTTGAGTGAGCTTGAAATAGCGGCAAACGCCTGCAGACTACTAAACTTACAATTTGAGACGCATTACGACTTCGTTCTGCCTGACGGTAGCAGGCGCGCTATATTAGTTTTCCGCAAAATCGCGCCCACTCCGAATAAGTACCCCCGCGGACAAAACAAACCTAGAAAACAACCACTGTAAAAAGAGCCTATGAGTGTTTCTCATAAGCTCTTTTAAATTATTATGTAATGTCAATTAATTACCTTTGAATACGAACCCTGACGCCCAGCTGGAAGGCTATCTTCTGCGCTTTTTATCGCTGCGATAGACGAAATTAAGTGTTTTGCGGGGCGCGTTGGGGCTATTCAGAATATTGTTTTGCTGAATGGGCGTGATTACAATGTGGCGCGCCGAGCCTTGCCCCTCGCTTTGGGTTGTTACGTGTTGGCTGTTTTGCAAAGCGGTGTGAATAACGCGTCTTTCGTAGGGGTTCATCGGTTCCAGCTTGTGCTCGCGACCTGTACGCTTGACCTTTAATTCGAGGTTGTGTGCGAGCTTTTGCAACGCCTTTTCGCGTTTTGCCCTGTACCCTTCTGCGTCGAGATTGACGCGCTTAAATTCCGAGTGACCGCCGTTCAATATCAAACTGCAAAGATATTGTAATGCGTCCAAAGTTTCTCCGCGGTATCCGATGGCACCTGAAGCGTCGTCGCCGACAATGTTCAATGCGACTGCGTCGCCAACTTCATTTACCTCAACTTGGCAGGAAAGTCCCATTTTTGAAAGCAAATTTTGCAAAAAATCTTGCATTTTCTGTGGCTCTGAGAGCTCAACAACCGCAGTTTCGGTCACTTCGGTGACTTCAACTTCGGTATTTTTCTTTTTTCTCATATCGTTACCTCATATAGCTTGCCTTGGAAGAATTGCTCTTTTGCTCTTCCTTGTCAAGCATTTTCAATACGAACTTTTCTACCGGTATGCGAAGAACTATGGTGGTAAGAATGGAGATAGTAGAGTTGACCACCATGTATATTGCGAACGCGCCGGTGTAGATAAAGCCGAAATATGCCATCATAAGCGGCATCAGTATCATTGTCATTTTGTTGGTTGCTGCTTGCTGTTGATTTTGCTGTACAGTCTCGCCCTTACGGTTCTTGCGCTCCAAGCGTTGCAAAATGAACTGAGAGGCGAACGACAAACCTATAGACAGGAAGGGCAGAATCATCAAGCCGTTCCAGTTACCGTTGTTGCCGTAGCCGCCCATTGCAAGCACTGCGCCACGAATGGTATTGTAAGTTACCTCAATACCTTTGTAGTCACTAACGTCTATTCCCGACGAAGAGAATCCGCCACCGGCGAACACGCCGCCGCTATACGGTTGCATAATGGTTGCCCATGTGTCGGGTTGCCAAACGTTCTGAATCCACAACCAGCTTTCGTGGTTGTTGACGTACCAATCCTGTACAGCCTCCAACGCTTTGCTCTCGTATTCCGAGCAGAGTGTCGGGTTTACCATTTTCGCGCCGCTTATAATATCCGTTTGCGCATTGAGTATGTTTTTGGTACTTTCGGATTTTTTCGCCTCTTCATACTTAATAAAGACGTTCTCGTATCCTTCCCTGCTCTCGATTTGCGTGATTAACTCGTCGTTTTCCATAATTTGCTCAACGAACGTATCGTGGTAAGTATACGACAGGCTCTGGAAGGACGTGATACTGGAGTAAGTGGAGTAGTTCCTGAGTCCGCCGAACACTATGAAGAATATGACCATCGAGATTATCATAGGCAAACACATAGAAGCCATGGAGTAGCCCTGTTTTTTGTAGAGCTTTTGCTTTTCTTCGTTTGCGCGTTGAGTATTTGCGCCAAACCGCTTGTCGATAGCCTCTACGAGCGGTTGGATTCTTTGCATTTTCAGCGAGCTTTTGCGCGAAGAATAGCGTTGCCAGAAGTCCAAAGGCAACATGAGTATCTTCAAAAACACGGTGAAAACTACAACCGTCCAACCGTAATTGCCTATCCACTTGTGCATAACGTACACAAGCTTGCCGATAATCCCCAGATCGTCTTTGGAGTAGTCAAAAAAGTTAGCTGAGCTTCTGTTACAGCTACTTAGCACTCCCAAGCACAACGCCGCAAGCGCAATAAGCAATACGACGCTAAGTATTCTTTTTTTCATTGTTTCTCCTGTTAACTACCTATACGTGCCACTTCGCGTTGCCTTTTAGGTTCATAGGCACCGGGTCGAAACCGCCCTTTCCCCAAGGCGCGCAACGGCAGAGTCGTTTGAGCGTCAGCCAACTGCCTGCAAAAAATCCGTGCTTTGTATACGCTTCCATGCTGTATACCGAGCAACTCGGGCTGTAAATACAGGTTTTGCCGCCCTTCCATTTGGAAACGGTGGCCTTGTATAGCTTAAGTAGGGCAATAGCCAAGTATTTCATTGCAACAGCCCCGCCTTTTCAAACAGCTTTTGAACGCTCGCCACAATCTCGTCGTATCGGTACTCCTCGTGACGCCGCGGAATAAAAACAGCGTTGAACCCCTCTTTTACGTTGGGCATAAGCGTAGATACCGCCGCTTTCAGCTGTCGCCTTATGCGATTGCGCTGTACCGCCTTGCCATATTTTTTGCTGACGGAAAAGCCAACCTTGCTTTGCTTGTTGTTGCTTGCGCAGTAGAGCAATATGAAGTTTTTGTCTGCAACGCTTGACGCGTGTTTGTACACGTAGTTGTATTGGTAGTTTTTTTTAAGTCTGTAGATAGACTTCAAAGCGACGACCTGTTATGCGGACAGCTTATGACGACCCTTGTTTCTGCGTCTGGCAAGTGTTCTTCTGCCACCGGTGGTCTTCATTCTTGCGCGGAATCCGTGTACCTTGCTTCTTTGTCTTTTCTTGGGTTGGTAAGTTCTTTTCATTTCGTTCTCCTTTTTGGGGTCGCGCCGCCACTGTCGTGGGGCATTGTTTTTGCGTGCAAAGTTATTTGCTTTTCATTGCTAATTACGTATGCACAGCCTGCCTAAATGCGCGCATAATTCCCATAATAATATAATTAACTCGTATATTTTAACAAAGTATGGAAGTAAAGTCAAGTGTTTGGAGTTAGTCCGTCTAGCGCGCTAAATATTAGTTAAAATTGACGCTCCATTATTCGAAAACACGACATGGGGTGGCGATTTTTGCAAATTTTGCTAATTATAATATTCGTATATCATAAGTGCGAGTTTTTTAGCAATTTTTGGCGAAAAATGCGATATGGGGTGAAAATTTTTGATATTTTATTAGCAAAGAAATGTGGATTTTCAATTATTTATTTGCGACAAACCATCGCTGTAAGGCGTATACGCTCCCAATAATAGCCCCACACGCGAGGTGGCGTCCGCGGCGAGCGGTACGAAAGCATCAGCAATTTCGGTATTGACATTAGCGTTTTTTCAATTTATAATTATGCTAACGAATATAAACACAAGGAGGCAATATTATGCCAATACCTACCCCTCACATTTCAGCAAAAGAAGGCGATTTCGCTAAAACCGTGCTTATGCCGGGTGATCCGCTTCGCGCTAAGTACATTGCCGAGCATTATTTGACCGACGCAGTTCTCGTAAATAATGTGCGCGGCGTCCAAGGCTACACAGGCTACTACAACGGCAAACGCGTGTCCGTCATGGCTAGCGGAATGGGCATTCCTTCAATCGGAATTTACAGCTATGAGCTGTTCAACTTCTACGGCGTGGAGAATATCATTCGCATAGGCTCCGCTGGCGCAATTCACCCCGATTTGAAGCTGAGAAACCTCGTTTTCGGTCAAGGCTCATGCACCAACAGCAACTACGCCGCTCAATTCGGTATGCCGGGTACCATCGCCCCCATTTGTTCGTTTGAACTGTTGGAAAAAGCCGTAAAAACCGCTAAAAAACTCAAATACACCTACAAAGTCGGCAATATTTTGGCTTCAGACACTTTCTATGATGACGGTGGCAGCTCGGCAGTTTGGAGCAAAATGGGAGTACTCGCTGTCGAAATGGAAAGCGCAGCCCTCTACCTCAACGCCGCTCGCGCAGGCAAGAACGCGCTCTGTATTTGCACAATCTCCGACCATCTTCTGACAGGAGAAGAGCTCTCATCCGACGAAAGACAAAACTCTTTCAATGAAATGATGATTTTGGCATTAGAAATAGCATAGTGTTTTTTTTGGGTCGCTCGCCACTCAGGCGACTAATTTCCACGCTTTACGGCGAGTATAAATTACCGATAAATAAATTTCACCTCAAAGGTTTCGTAAAAAACGTTGCTTTTGGGGTTTTTATTTTGATTGACACTAACAATACTATAAATTCACTCCATTTGTATTGCAATTTGTATAAAAATATTGTATAATTATTATAATTGCAGATAGTACGCGTGGATTAGTTGACCGAAAATCGCCGTACGGCGGAAGTATTTTCCTAATCGCCCAGCCGACGAGGCTGCCTCCGCGGCGAGCGGGAGGCGAATCCACAAAAGATCCACATTTTCATGGGAAAACTTCCATGACTTATCCACAAGAATTATTTTAAACATAGCACAAAATGTTGGTGGTATGCCTGACATACCACCAAGATATAGAAAACCACAAGGAAAAAACCACAAATTCACGTCGCCTAATACAAGTACTACTCAATAGAAGGGTAGTAGTTGTATGGGGCACGAGCAACAAATCAAAGGAGAATTTGGTATGAAGATTATCGTAAACAGTCTGGATCTCAACGATGCAGTGACGAAGGTGTCTAAGGCTCTGTCTGTAAAAGACGTTGCACCTGTATTGGAATGCATCAAGATTACCGCTGACAACGACAAGCTGACGCTCTACGCTACGGACAAGGACCTTGCTATCGAGCGTACGATTGACGCGAACGTAATAGTTGGCGGCGCGTTTCTCGTTCCGGGACGCATTTTCGGCGATTATATTCGCAATATTGCCGACAAAGGCAGCGATATCTCCCTTGAAATGGTGGACGAGAACCGCTTGCTAGTCAGTTCGCAGAGCAGCGAATGTAATATTGGCACTTTGGACGTAGAGGACTACCCCGAGATTGAGAGTATAAGCGGCAGCAATTACTTTGCAATTCAGGAGACCAACCTTCGTGAGATAATCTCTAACGTCATTTTCTCCGTAGCCACCGACGACAGCAGACCGATGCTACGCGGAGTGTACTTTGAGGCAAAGGATTACACTCTTTCGGCTGTTGCTACCGACGGATACCGCTTTGCAATGAGCAAAAAGGTGCTTGAAGAGCGCGTAGATGAGATTACTGCAACCATTCCGTCAAGAAGTCTTTCCGAACTGTCTAAGCTACTCTCTGACTCGGACAATATTTTGAAGGTTTACATTGAGAATAACTACCTGCTCGTTTGCATGGAAGGTACAAAGCTGTTCACGCGACTGCTTGCAGGTTCGTACATAAAGTACGACAATATAGTTCCGAGAGAATTCCTGTCAACGTTACTTGTCAACAAAGAGACCTTTGAACGCGCGTTGAACACCGCTTCAATTATGTCGCGTAGCGAGAAGAATAACCTCGTCGTACTCGACATTGAAGAATACAACATGAACATTTCCTCGACAAGCCAATACGGTACGGCGAGAGAAAATATCACAATTTCCCTTTCAGGCAAGGACGTGCGTTGCGCGTACAACTCCAAGTACCTCAACGACTGCCTTAAGGTAATCAACGCCGAAACTATCAAGTTGGAATTTGCGCAACACAACAGCTGTGTAATCACCATCAAAGACAGCGACGAAGTGTTGTACTTCATTTTGCCTGTAAAACAAATTGTATAGCGGCTCGGGTATTCGTGTGTGCTTCGAGCTACGCTAGGCGCACCAGCCGAACACCCTCGCCTACATAAGAATATGGCAGTAAGACAATTTGAGGTGTAATCAGCCGAATACCCACGACCCTGTCTCGCTACGCTCGTAATTTAAAAAAACATGATAAAAAAACAACCTTGTATTTAAAATTGCAGGGTTGTTTTTTTCGTATTTATAAAATTACTTGCACTGATATAGTGAAAATATTATAAATTTTATAAAATATTTAATAGTTTTATAATCACTAGCATTCGCCGACAGGCGTATTGTTACACTTAGTCGCCTAGCCGACGAGGTAGTCCAAGCGGCGAGCGTATAATAGTCTCTATCTATTATTTGGAAATACTGACAAGATGCAGTAGTGCCGTGCCTTGTTTCGCTCCGCAGAGAGGGCAGGTGTCCCAACACTCTTTGCCGACCGTGGTATGTCCGCAACCCGAGCAGGTCCAGACGACTTCTTTCTTTTTCTTGTATAGACTGCCGTCTTTCATTTGCTGATACAGCTCTTTGAATATTGCCTCATGCTGAATTTCCACCTTTGCCGTCATGTCGAAGAGGTCGGCAATATCAGTAAAGCCCTCTTGGCGCGCTGTTTCCGCCGCAGGAATGTAGATTTCATGCGCTTCCACGTGTTCATCGTCGGCGGCGAATTTGAGATTGTCGAGGATTTCCCACTTTTCCTTGAATGGGAATCCGCCGGCTATATCAATGTTGTCGATAGGCTTTGTGGACGCCTTTTGCAGGAACGTGTAGAACATACGGGCGTGGTTGAATTCTTGATAGGCTATGCTGTCTACGATTTCCGCCATAGTCTTGTAGCCGTTGTAACGCATACCGTATTCCATAAATTCGTATCGCGTGCGCGCCTGACACTCGGCGGCGAAGGCTTTTGCAAGGTTTAGATACGTTTGACTGTCTATAAGCTTCATATAAAACTCCTTTTTTGCAAAATTATTGCCGCATTTGAGGTGTTTTATACTCTTTGTTCACTAGCCGCGGTGGCGACTAGGGAGAGTTTTGCGCCTTACGGCTAGGTAGTATTTGACAGATATTGTATATAATGATAGAATTAATCTACTTTAATATAGGAAATTACAAGCAATGGAAAATAAACAAAAGAAAGACTTCAAAGAACGTTGCAAAGACCTGTGGAATTACTTTACTACCTACGAAAAAATTTGGTTTTTCAGTATACTCGTGCTGGCGATAGTGTTCTCCTTCATCTTTCCCGAGACGGACGACCCGACCTATACCGTAGCTATTGACCAAAGTACTTACGTTGCAAATGCAAGCGGCGAATATAACAGCATCTATTTCGGCGGCACTAACGGCGAATTTGTGCTTGTGGGGGTTACGGTAGGTGACAAAGAATACAGTTTGCTGGAAATCAGCGACTTTGCAGAATTTACCATTGATTCCGAAGAGCCTCAGACGCTATATTTGACGTTCAATGCTACCGACAAGGACGGAAACAAGTTTTGCTTCACTAAAGATAGCGCAATTTCCTTGGAATTTTACCAAGACAGTGACGGCGAAGATGACCAACTGTCCTTTACCGTTTGCAGAGGTGAAAAGTACAGCGGCGTAGACAAAGAGCAAAATCTGGTAACGGTCAAGGGTGTTGAGTTGATAGAAAACAAATACGACGGTTACGAAGTGGTGGAAAACGCGCAATACCCTGTTGCCGTGTGGATTATCACTGCGCTGTACCTTGCCGACGTAGTGCTGAACATTGCTTGCGAGCTACTTATATCAAAACAAAGCAAGTGGAACTTCATCGTTTCACTTGGTGTGGAAATTGTGGAAATTCTCGTCTGCATTCTATGCGCGTACAGGTTTGCTACTATGGCAGTCACATTGTTGTTCTGGATACCTTGCGATATTATCAGTTTCGTACTGTGGCACCGTCACCCCGACAGACAAAAGGAAGAGCTTACCGTCGTCAAAAAGCTCAACTGGTGGCAAGATATTCTAATTGTCGCGGGCATTGCGGTGTGGACTGTAGGTATTGGTTATCTCTTAACGCTCATCGAGGTTGAGGGCGGCATATTTGCCAACAACGTAATGCTCAAAAATATCGTGTGCTACATAGACGCTTGCGCGTCGGCTGTGGGCATAGCTAACGGTCTGTTGATACTTTTCCGCTATCGCGAGCAATGGATTGCCTGGTATATCGTGGCAATTCTGGAAACGGTTATCAATATTATTGCAGGACAATGGGTGTTGCTGATACTCAAACTGGGCTACCTCACCAATACGACCTACGGCTATATAAAGTGGACGCAATACATTCGCCACCACAAAGAGGACTCGGGTATTCGTCTTGGTGTCTAGTGTTCACTTACGCTCTCAATGCCACCAATCCAAACACCCTCGCCCACATTAATATTGTCAAAGCTTTGAAATTTCAATTTCATGAGCTTAACAGAGGAAATATGAAAGAATTATTGAATGCAGTGTACAAACGCAAATCTATGCGCAAATATAGCGGACGTTTGACCGAACAGGAACTTGCGCAAGTCAAGGACTATTTGCAACAGCTGAAGCCACTCTGCCCCGAGATTAAGGTAGAATTCGAAGTCGTTCCCTGCAAGGACACCAACTGCAAGTTCAACGGCGAATATTGCCTGATAGTCTACAGCCAAGAGGGAAATTTGTGGCTTGCCAACATTGGCTATATGCTGGAGCAATGGGATTTGTACCTCGCGACGCTGAATATCGGCGTGTGCTGGTACGGCATGGGCAAAGTGGACGAAAATGAGAAAAACGGACTGAAATACGGAATTATGCTGTGCTTTGGCAAATGCGGCGAAGAAGATTTCCGCAAGGACGTCGGTGAATTCAACCGCAAGGACACCGATGATTTCTGGGCAATTGGCGACAGCGATAACGACGGTTTGCTTTTCGGCAAGGTGGGGCAGATTGTAAGACTTGCGCCGAGTGCGTGTAACAGTCAGCCTTGGCAAGTGGAGCAAGACGGTAATAGTCTAAGAGTGTACAGAGTAAAAGGCAACACTCCGGTGCTTTCGGGCATACTTTTCAAGCATTGGAACAAGGTTGACATTGGTATTTTCCTGACGTTTCTCGAAGTTGCGTTGGAAAGCGAGGGCTACACGTTCACGCGCGAGCTTCACTCAGACACCGACAGCAAAAAAAGAGTGCTCACGGCGACGTATTCACTTAATGTAGTTTGAAAAATAAAAAGTAAAATTGGCAAGTAAAACAAAACTACTTGCCTCTATTTTATATTACAAACATTTAATTGTTTGTTGCAAAATCGGCGCAAATTTGTTACAATTATACTTATGTTGAAGATTAGCCAAATTTGGAAAAATATTTTGCTGGAAACAGAGGCAAAAACCACGACGTTGGCGTACGATTTGTACATCAACACGTTGGAACCTATCGGCATTTACCACGATAGGCTGATTTTGCTTGCCGAGACGCGCGCGTTGAAGAATATCGTCAACAACAACTACAAGGACGTGCTTCGCGTCAGCGCCAAATCTGTATTTCCGTCCATTCTCGACGTGGAAGTCATAACAGAGGACGAATTGCCTCACGTGGGTAGCGTCGCACAAGAGGTGGATATCCCCGTCTCCAACAAATATATTGCGGAAACGGAAGACAAGGTCACCTTTGTGTCGCAATACACCTTCGAGAACTTCGTCGTCGGCAAATCCAACGATTACGCCGAGGCAGTAGCGCGTGCCGTTGCAGATAACCCGAGCGGCAAGTACAATCCCGTATTTTTGTGGGGAGGCGTCGGCTTGGGCAAAACCCACCTGATGCACGCAATAGGCAACAGTTTACAGCGCAACTTTCCCGAAAAGAATATAATGTACGTCACTTGCGAGCAATTCGTCAACGAGTTCATTGAGTCCATTGCCGACAACAAGAGTAACCCCAACGCAATGCGAAACTTCCGCACAAAGTACCGCAAGCTTGACGTTTTCATGATGGACGACGTACAGTTCCTTGCCAATAAGGAAGGCGCGCAGGAAGAAATATTCAACACCTTCAACGAGCTGTATTTGGCAGACAAGCAGATAATTCTAAGCTCCGACCGCCCACCCAAGGAAATAAATATCGCAGAGCGTCTGAAAACGCGCTTTGCAACTGGCGTCATTGCCGACATCAAACCGCCCGATCTCGAAACGCGTATAGCAATTCTGCAAAAGAAGTGCAATTCCAAGGGTTACAACCTTACTATCAAGGTGCTGTCGCTGATTGCGGAGAAAATCACCAACAACATTCGTGAAATGGAAGGTATGCTCAACCGCATTATCTCCTATTCCACCCTCGTTGGCGGCGACCCGAACGATATGGATATAGTAGCCGACGCATTGCGCGACTACGCCGACGCGTCAAATGACATTATCACCCTTGACCATATCGTTAAAGCCACTTGCGAATACTTCAACGTCAAAAAAGACGACCTGGTTGGCAAAAAGAAAAGCAAAGAAATCGTCATACCGCGCCAAATCTGTATTTATCTGATATGCGACATTTTGGGTACCAGCGTCCCCCTAGTTAAGATAGGCGAATTCTTTGGCGGCAGAGACCACACGACCATAATGCACGCACGGGACAAAATTAGCGAAGAGTGCAAGACCAATGACGTCACCGCCGCGCAGGTGAAAGATATTCGCGACAAGATTTATAATAGATAAGGCTCGCGCATTCGGTTGAAAAAGGCTTCGGACGCAAAGGACGAAAGGCGCGTCCTGCAGAAAATTTTCAACCGAACACACTCGCCTTTGGTTATGGTTACCTCTAATATAGGACAAAAAATGATTTATACGAAATTAAACGACGGCAGGAGTATGCCATTGCTCGGCTACGGCACGTATAAGGTAGAGGGTGAAGTCGACCCCGAAAGGTGCGTTAGCGAGGCTCTCGAAGTTGGGTATCGCCTGATTGACACCGCAACGCTCTATCGCAACGAGGGCGAGATTGGCAGAGCGCTCAGCAAATGCGGCATAGCAAGAAACGAGTTGTTTATCACCACCAAACTGTGGACGGACGTAACCAACGAGGCGCAGGCATTCGCATCGGCAGAAAGGTCGCTGAAACTGCTGAAATTGGACTACCTTGACTTGTTGCTCATACATTGGCCCACGGCGCATAGTGTAGAAGTGTATGAGGCAATGCTTAAAATGCGCGAGCAGGGGCTGGTGAAGTCTGTCGGCGTGTCCAACTTCAAAGAACACCATTTGGAGCAGGTTATTTTGGCAAGCGGAGTAACGCCCGCGGTCAATCAAGTCGAGCTGCACCCGATTTTCCAACAAAAGGAGTTGAGGAGCTACTGCAATGGCAAAAATATTGTCGTTCAGGCTTGGTCCCCTCTTATGCGTAGCGTGGCGTTGAATCTAGATAATTTATCCGCAATTGCGGCAAAATATAACGTGACCGTGGCGCAGCTTATATTGCGTTGGGACGTTCAAAGCGGCATTTCTACTGTGCCCAAAACGACCAACAAGTCGCGCATGGTGGAAAATTTCAGTCTATTCGACTTTGAAATTTCGCCTGACGACATGCGTCAAATTGAATTGCTAGACCAAAACGCGCGGCAATACCGCGACCCGGATAATCACGGCTTCTAAGGTACGGCTCGGGTATTCGTGTGAGGACTTCGAGCTGCGCTATGCACCACACCCGGACACCCTCGCATGCATAGTTGTAGTCAGGTATACAGCATTAAGTGATATTTGGAGGAAAATATGCAAAAGTGTACTAATTGTAATAGACCTATACCCGACGGCGCAAAATTCTGCGGACATTGCGGCAAAACCACTGGATTTGAACCCAACCAGCCGCAACAACCGCCTTTTGTGCAGTATCAGGTTCAGTCGTACACTCAATCCGCGCAACCTAGCGCAACGGACGCTGACGTCAAGCCAAAGGTCAAGCCTAATTGCGACTTGTCTGTTGCAGGCTTTGTCATGGCGTTGTTCAGTCCGTATCTTTGCGTAATCGCGTTTATTCTGAGTGCGGCAGCTCTTACCAAAAAGCAGGTTCGCAGAAGGCTCGCACTCGCAGGTCTAATAATAAGCTTGATTGAGATTGCGCTTGTCGTCGCCGTGTACGTAGCGGTTTACGTTTTGCACGTAGACGTTATGCAGTATCTTCCATTTTTGCAGAAACAGTAGTGACTCGGGTATTTGTGTTTGTGCTTAGAACTACGCTATGCGCCACACCCGAACACCTTCGTCTGCATAGGAATTTGCCTCTAATATATTGAAACGAAGAATACAGTAGTTATACTAATGTAATTAAGTAAAAAACCTTACAGTTATTTTTGTAAGGTTTTTTTGATTTCATATATTTATTTTTCGTCAGTTTCCGTACCGTTTTCTTCGCTTTCTGTTGACTCACCGTCGGATTTTTCACATTCTTCGCAGTTGTCTTGAAACGGTTGTTCGTAAATATCTGCCGACAGTTCGCGCTGTTCGGAGAGAGTTTTTGCCAGCTTCTCCGCTCGCTCGACGTTGGGCGTGTAGCGACTTTTCAGACGGCGAATCTCGAAGTTTATGGAATTGAAGGTCAGGTTAAGCGTATTTTTGAAACTGTCGGCAATGAGGCAACGCAGTTTGTCTATGGCAACGGACAGCTCGTTGCCCGCAACATCCACCTTCAAGGTGATGACGAAGCCTTGCTTTTCGTCCAGGCGCATTTTGACGCGGCGCACACGAATGTTATTCACCTTTTTGTCGCAGCTACGCACGATATTGCGCACAACCTTGACGTTGGCGCGGGTTGAGCTTTCGCTGTCGCAGAAGAGTAGCACTTGTCGTAGCGCCTCGTATTCCGAGAAATTGACGTAGATGATATACGCCGACAGAAGTCCGTAGGTTATGGCAAGAATTATCAGTAGCGTCACGAATACGCCATTATCGATGATGCCCTCGTTGTAGGGTATCACGCCTGTAATATACAGTAGTGTAGTCACTACGAATATCAGCGTAATGCAAATCTGCGCGACTATTGCAATTTTCTCCGTAATTTTTCGCATATCTCAAACTCCCCTGTTTGTCATATTTCCGCAACACAACTTGTGTGTAACAACGTTAGTATTTACAAAATACGAAAAAATACTATGAAAAGAGCGAACTTGTTAATTTGCAATAAAAAAGACTGCAAAAAATCAATTTTACAGTCTTTTTGTGGTCTGAGTGACTGGACTTGAACCAGCGACCCCAAGACCCCCAGTCTTGTGCGCTACCAACTGCGCTACACCCAGATA
>JAFLVL010000040.1 GCA_022508325.1 Clostridiales bacterium
GCCTCTTTATAAAGATCTATTGCCTCTCTGCATTGTCCTCCGAAATGAAAATTAGGTACTACTTGCATTTGCAATTCCTCCGCTAAATTACTGTTTATCGCAAAATTATTGTAGCATATTATCAAAATATAGGCAAGAGCAAATCAGTGATCTGAAAACATTTGGCGTTTATTGTCGGTGTCTAATAAAAGTTTTTGCAGTTGCATAAACTACAACTGTATGTATGAAGCAACGGTTAGTGTAGTTAAAGAAAATAATCATTTGTTGGATTACGTCAAAGGGCAGCTTGCGCCGTGTCTTAAAGAAATTGATGGTGTGTCATGCGAGCTTGACGAGCGCTTTAGGAGTTGTTATTCGCTTGCGTGCTCCGACACGTATCGTTTTCAGGTTCAGCGAAAGCTCAACGACGCGGTATCGCAGGCATTGACGTTAGGTTACAAAAATGTATACGTACGCGATTTGCTAGGGCTTGACAGCGACAATTTTTACAAAAACGTGTTAGTCAACGTAATTTGCGTATTTGACAACGACTACGATAGACAGATTGTTTCGCGCCTCGTAGAAATAGACCAAAACGTATGCATTGACGGCTACTATAATTTCCGTCTTGGCGCAGTCAAGAAGAAATGGTCGGATATAATTCGGCTAGTATCAGACAATCTTTACGTTCTTTCCGACAATAGTCTAATTGTGGAATTTTTGCAATATCTGTTGGAGTCTACGCCAAGCAAGGTCAAGGTTCTCTCCGTCAGCTTCGAAGGGGACGGCTTTACTCTTTACGGTAGCGGAAGCAAGGTTTTAGAACCTGCAATATCTCTTGCTAAAAGCGCCACGGTAGAGGAAGAGGCAATGCTCAATATTCTTAGCTTAAAGCCCCAGCGTGTCAAGATTTATCACAGCAATCCTCTTTCCGACGATTTCGTGCAAATGCTGTCGGCTCTGTTTTCGACAGAGTATATCGAAGTGGAATAGAGTAAATTTGCAAAAACTAGTTGACATATTTTCAAGTCGGTACTACAATTTAAACATAAATACGTTATAGGCAAAGACACGTTTTGCGGAGGGTAGTTTTCCAGAGAGTGACGGATGGTGAGATCGTCGCATACGAGACTGCAAAATACCACTTTGTTTGGCGCGCGGGCTTTGGCGAAACAAAGCAGAAAGAGTGGGCGGCGTTTGCCGTCAAATAAGGTGGAACCACGGATATGTATTCGTCCTTATGAGCTTTGTGGCTTGTAAGGATTTTTTTATTTGTAAAAACATAGGAGGCTAATATGGCTATTAGAATAACGCTACCCGATGGTAGCATCAAAGAATTCGAACAAAGTGTGACTTGCTTGCAGGTGGCAGAGAGCATTTCGCAGGGACTTGCCCGCAATGCCGTCGCCGCAGAAGTGGACGGCGTTATGTGTCAGCTGTCAGCAGTTATTGACAAAGATTGTTCTTTCAAGGTGTTTACTCTAAGAAATGAGGAAGGACTGGAGGTTCTTCGCCATTCTACCGCGCACTTGATGGCGCAGGCAATTTCACATATTTGGAAGGACGCCAAGTTCGCAATCGGTCCCTCAATCAAAAATGGATTTTACTACGACATCGATTTCGAAGGCGCAGTAATTGCTCCCGAGGATTTGGATAAAATAGAAGCGGAAATGGCAAAAATCGTCAAGGAAGACTTGCCCATCGTGCGTGAAGAAATGTCACGACTTGACGCTATCAAATTTTTCCAAAAGCGTGGCGATAATTACAAAGTTGAGATTTTGTCCGAACTGAACGCCGAGACCGTTTCACTTTACCGTCAAGGTGACTACGTAGATTTGTGCAGAGGTCCGCATATGTCCAGTACAGGCAAGCTCAAGGTGTTCAAGCTGACGAGCATTGCAGGCGCCTACTGGCGTGGCGACACAAAAAACAAGATGCTTACGCGTATATACGGAACGGCGTTTGAAAAGAAAGCCGAGTTGGACGAATATTTGCTCCGTTTGGAAGAGGCTAAACGCCGCGACCACAGAAAGCTGGGCAAGGAGCTTGACCTATTCGACATTATGGAAGAAGGTCCAGGATTCCCGTTCTTCTTCCCCAAAGGAATGATTCTCCGCAATCTTTTGGAGGACTACTGGCGCGAGGAGCATAGAAATGCTGGTTATCAGGAAATCAAAACGCCTATAATTCTCAACCAAGATTTGTGGCATCGCAGCGGTCACTGGGATCACTACAAAGACAATATGTACGTCGTAAAGATTGACGATAACGACTATGCAATCAAACCCATGAACTGTCCCGGCGGTATGCTCGCCTTCAAACGCAAGCCGCATAGTTATCGCGACCTGCCCGAGCGTATGGCGGAGTTGGGACTGGTGCACCGTCACGAGCTTTCAGGCGCGCTTCACGGACTTATGCGCGTGAGATGCTTCACACAAGACGACGCTCATATCTTCATGACTCCCGAGCAAATAGAGGAAGAGATTGAAGGAGTGGTGCGTCTAATCGATAGCTTCTACAAAGTATTTGGTTTCAAGTACAACCTTGAACTTTCCACTCGCCCCGAGAACAGTATGGGTACCGACGAACAGTGGGAGATGGCGACAAACGCTCTGAAAAACGCTCTTGACAAGCTTGGCAAGGCGTACGAAATCAACGAGGGTGACGGCGCTTTCTATGGGCCGAAGATTGACTTCCACCTCGAAGACAGTATCGGCAGAACGTGGCAATGCGGCACGATTCAGCTTGACTTCCAAATGCCCGAACGCTTTGATTTGACGTACGTCGGTCAGGACGGCGAGAAGCATCGCCCCGTAATGATTCACCGCGTTGTATTCGGCAGTATCGAACGCTTTATCGCAATATTGACAGAGCATTATGCTGGCGCATTCCCCTTGTGGCTTGCCCCTGTTCAAGTCAAGATTGTTCCTATTTCGGAAAATCAGTCAAAGTACGCTCACCAAGTGTGCAAGAAGTTGGTTTCAAAGGGTATTCGCGCAGAAGTGGACGATCGCAACGAGAAGATGAATTACCGTATTCGCGAGGCGCAACTGCAAAAAATTCCGTATATGCTTGTCCTCGGTGAAAAGGAAAAAGAGGGCAAGACCGTTGCCGTTCGCAACAGAAAGAAGGGCGATTTGGGCGTAATGAGTCAAAGCGACTTTGTCAAAAAGGTACTTAGTGAAATCGCCGATAAGTCCGACGATATGTAGGTCGGAAAACAAGTAAATTTTACCGTATACGCCGCAACATTTTGTTGCAAAACAGTTGACTTATGTTGCGGTGTTTGGTAGAATAACTATGTAATCAAGCAGAATTATCATTCTCACCGCCAGATAATTGGGTTTGTCGGTTAACTAATAAGTAACAAACGCAGTCTATGCGTGTATTCTGTTAGTGTGGTATTTTTGTTTGAATACCGCATTTTTTCTTTGTGTAAGGCACCTACAGCTTAAATTTTTAGGAGGAAACGATTATTAAAGAACTTTTAATCAACGGTCAAGTCAGAGATCGCGAAGTTCGTCTTATTGGTGACGACGGACAACAACTCGGCATTATGTCCTCATACGAGGCCCAACGTATTGCTGATGAGCAAGGGTTAGATTTGGTCAAAATCAATCCCAACGGTCAACCGCCTGTTTGTAAGATAATGGATTACAGCAAATATAAGTACGAACAGAAAAAAAAGGAAAAGCTGAACAGGCAGAATCAAACGACGATGGAGGTCAAAGAGGTGCGCCTTTCCATGACGATAGATGTGGGAGACTTGAATACCAAAGCCAACCTCGCGCGCAAGTTCTTAAAAGACGGCGACAAGGTTCTAGCGACCATTCGTATGCGCGGCAGACAGCAAGCGTACGCCAACCAAGGTGTAGACGTTATGAGAAAATTTGCCGAAATTCTTGCTGACGTTTCCAAAATCGACAAACAGCCAACAACGGAAGGCAGAAACATTTCAATGACTTTGCTACCGTTGAAATAATCAAGTAAATTCATCACAGGAGGACGAATATATGCCCAAACAAAAATCGCATAGCGCATCTAAGAAAAGATTTGTCGTATTGAAGAGCGGCAAAGTTAAGCGCGCGCAATGTAACAAAAACCACAAACTTGGCAAAAAGACAACCAAGAGAACACGCAATCTACGTAGTACTGCTTACGTCAACAAGACGCAAGAAGGTACCATCAAGAGCATGTTGCCGTACTAAGAAGGGGGCTTGAATTATGAGAATTAAACGTGGTGTAAACGCAGTTAAAAAGCGTAGAAAGATACTTAGAGCTGCCAAAGGTTACTTTGGACTTAAATCCACCAACTACCGCATCGCTCGTGAAGCGGTTATGAAGAGTGGCAACTATGCATACGTCGGTCGCAGACTGAAGAAGCGCGATATGCGTTCTCTTTGGATTGCTCGTATCAACGCAGCAGCTCGCGCAAACGGTATGTCGTATAGCAAGCTTATGCACGGCTTGAAGGTTGCCAACATTGAGCTCAACAGAAAGTCTCTTGCAGAAATCGCAGTAAGCGACGCGGCTACTTTTGCCAGCCTTGCTGAAACTGCAAAAGCTCATTTGAACTAATGCAAGTAGGAGCCTTGAACACTGATAATCTCGTGTGACAAAGGCTCTTTTTGCTGTTTGAGGTAATTTGATGATTATTAGCTCGTACGACAACGCTAAAATCGCCGAAATTGTCAAGCTGTCGCAAAAAAAATACAGGAGACTTGCTCGCCGTTACGTTATCGAGGGCGCAAGGCTTGTTCACGACGCAATCGAGCATGGCGCAAAGGTCCTTTCTGTATACGTCAGCGAGAGTGACGCAAGCGAATTCAATTTCGACAGTCAGGTGATAGTAGCAGACAGAGTATTTGCTAAAATTGCCGATACCGTAAGCACGCAGGGCGTACTTGCCGTTGTTGAAATGGACGAAACAGAGATTTCCGAGCCAACGGGCAACTGTCTGGTGTTGGACGGCTTGCAAGACCCGGGAAACGTAGGAACACTCCTGAGAACTGCCGCCGCGTGTGGCTTTACAGACGTGTACGCGGTCAATTCTGTTGACTTATATTCGCCCAAAGTGCTAAGAGCGGCAATGTCTGCGCATTTTTGTGTAAAGCTACACGAGTTGGACGACATTGCAAAGGCTTTTTCGTTTCTCAAAGGTGTCGACATCGTGTGCGCAGATATGGGCGGCGGTAACGTTTTTGAGGCAGAATTCGCTACCAAAAATGCGCTAGTGCTTGGCAACGAGGGTAACGGACTGTCCGACTACGCCAAAACACATGCTTCGCGTATAGTCGCATTGCCTATGGCCAACGGCTTCGAGTCGCTCAATGTCGCAGTGGCAGGTAGTGTAATAATGTATCAAATTTTTTCAAAACGCAAATAAACGGAGGTAATTATGTCCGGTCATAGCAAATGGAACAATATAAAAAATAAGAAAGCAAAGGGCGACGCAGCTCGTTCTAAGATATTCACAAAAATCGGTCGTGAGATTGCAGTTGCAGTTAAAGCGGGTGGCGCAGACCCAAATAGCAATAGCAAGCTTTATGATATAATTCAAAAGGCGAAAGCCAACAATATGCCCAACGACAACATTCAACGCAGTATCAAAAAGGCAAGCGGTGAACTGTCTACAGTTGATTACGTTGCCATCACGTACGAGGGATACGGTGTCGGCGGCAGCGCTGTGATAGTTGAGTGCCTGACAGACAACAAGAACCGCACGGCGGGCGACGTCCGTCACGCATTTGATAAATGCGGTGGCAACCTCGGCGGCACGAATTGCGTAAGCTACATGTTTGACCGTAAGGGAATAGTTGTGGCGGAAAACACAATTGAACTCGACGACGACAGCGCGTTTGAGCTTGCAATCGAGAGCGGTGCAGACGACGTTTCTATCGAGGACGGCTTGGTAGAGATGACCTGCGACCCCGCAATGCTCGCAGCAGTTCGCGACGCAGTAGTGGCAAAGGGCTTGAACCTCGTCTCGGCGGAAATGGAGTGGCTCCCGCAGAATATGGTCACTCTTGACGGCGACAATCTTGTTCGTTTCCAAAAGATGCTTGATTTGCTCGAAGACAGTGACGACGTTCAGGAAGTTTATCACAACGTGCAGTTGCCCGAGGACGATGAGTAGTCGACCACACGCCCGCAATTCGTTGGTTTAATAGTTACGCAATCGTTTCAAATATTTACATAATTCACAAGACACGCTTCACGGCGTGTCTTTTTTCGTATTACTTGACTTTTGGACTGTATTGCGGTATAGTTTAACATAGTAAAGTAGGTGAACTTATGAAAAGAGTTATCGGCTTTGACCCGGGGCTTGCAAT
The DNA here is from genome assembly GCA_022508325.1 of Clostridiales bacterium. Lineage (GTDB taxonomy): Bacteria > Bacillota > Clostridia > Christensenellales > CAG-314 > Fimimonas. The sequence goes on from JAFLVL010000040.1 coordinate 6,312, forward strand.
AGTGGGCTACGGAGTGCTGGATTTTGATGATTTTAACCGTAAAACGGTGGTTGACTATGGCGTAATCAATACGCCCAAGGACGAAAGCTTCCCTGTGCGACTTGCGCTCATCTATAAGGCGGTGACGGAGCTAATAGAGAAATATCAACCCGACGAAATAGCCGCAGAAGAGCTGTTTTTCAACACTAACATAACGACAGGTATCAACGTGGCGCACGCAAGAGGCGTTTTGCTACTTGCGGCTATACATCACTGCGGAAAGCTCTACGAATACACTCCGCTACAGATAAAGCAGGCAATGACAGGCTACGGCAGAGCGGACAAAAAGCAGATTCAGGAGATGGTGAAGGTGTATCTAGGTCTGCAAAAAGTCCCCAAGCCCGACGATGCCGCCGACGCGTTGGCTGTGGCGCTTACGCATATTCAAACAGGCGGTTTTACCGACAAATTCTACATTAAGTAGTAAATTTTTTGCAGATTAGTTAAAATTTACATAGTAAAACAAGAGGTAGAAATGTTTAGTTACTTATACGGAGAAATAGTGGAATATGGCGTTTCAACTGTCGTCGTTGACGTCAACGGCGTAGGCTACGAGTTGGCGGTATCCGGTTATACAATGGCGGACTGCAAACTGGGACAAAAGCAAAAGCTCTACACTTATATGCAGGTCAAAGAGGACGGCGTGTCACTTTTCGGCTTCTCCACTTTGGAAGAGAAGAATATGTTTTTGCGCCTTATTTCCGTATCTGGCATTGGGTGCAAAGTGGCGCAGGCAATTTTGTCAGGCATTGACAGCAACAGTTTGGCGCTTGCAATCTTCAACGGCGACACAAAATTGCTGACCAAGATCAAGGGGTTGGGCAAAAAGACAGCTGAACGCCTCGTGTTGGAGCTTAAAGAAAAGGTAGTAGTGGACGCCGCAGATATGGTGTTGCCCATTACGCAAAATCCCGACTTGCAAATAAACAGAGATATTCAGAACGCTATTGCCGTACTATGTTCTCTCGGCAAAAGTCAAGCCGACGCCGAGAAACTGGTAGAAGCCGCCGCAAAGCTTGGCGCGACTACGACGGAAGAGCTTATCAATATGGCGTTTAGAATAAATTAGTACTTTCACACAAACTTTGTAACAAGGAGTTAATGATCGTAATTATGGATCAACAACTGTTTACAAGCACTCTGACAGAAAGAGAGCGTGATACGGAGAACATACTGCGCCCAAAGACTTTCGAGGACTACGTTGGGCAGGAGAAAGTAAAACAGAATATGTCCGTCTATATCAAGGCGGCGCTGTCGCGTGGAGAAAGCCTTGACCACGTGCTATTGTACGGTCCTCCAGGACTGGGTAAGACTACCCTTGCGCATATCATCGCCAACGAGATGGGAGTACCTATTACAATCACTAGTGGCTCGGCAATTCCAGGTAAATTCGACTTGTCGGCAATTCTGTCTAAGCTTAAACCCAACGAGGTGCTGTTCATAGACGAAATTCACCGTCTCAACAGCAGTCTTGAAGAAATTTTGTATCCCGCAATGGAAGATTATAGATTGGACTTTGTTGTAGGCAAAGGACCTAGTGCTACGAGCGTAAATATCAAGCTAGAGAAGTTTACGCTAATCGGCGCAACTACCAAGGCGGGCAATTTGGCGGCTCCGCTCAGAGACCGCTTTGGCGTGCAAATGAGACTTGTAATGTATACGCCCGAACAACTGACAGGTATCGTTTTGAAATCTGCCAAAAAGCTGGGAACGGTTATTGACGAACAGGCGGCGTACGAGATTGCGAGAAGAAGCAGAGGTACACCGCGTATTGCCAACAGGCTTTTGAAGCGTGTGCGCGATTTTGCAGAAGTTTTGGGTGACGGCAACGTTACAAAGGAAGTCACTCTCCACGCCATGCAGGTAATGGAAGTGGACGATATTGGGCTTGACGCAGTGGACAAGAACATTTTGACTACCATTATCGACAAATTCAGCGGCGGACCTGTGGGACTGGATACGCTTGCGTCTGCCACAGGCGAAGATACGGCTACAATCGAGGATGTTTACGAACCGTATCTGTTGCAGCTCGGGTTTATCGCAAGAACTCCGCGCGGGCGCGTATGTATGCCCAACGCTTACAAGCATTTAGGCAAGAAACTGTCAAAAGAACGCATGGAAATGCTGTCAATTTACGTTGATAGCGATGATAACGATGAAGACGAGTGATTTTTATTATAACCTGCCCGAAGAGTTAATTGCTCAACACCCTGTTGAACCTCGCGATACCTCGCGATTGCTTGTCTACGATCGCAAAACGCAAAATATTGAACACAAGCATTTTTACGATATCGTGGACTACCTGAAAAAGGGTGACGTGCTTGTCGTCAACAATACGAAGGTGTTGCCTGCGAGAATTTACGGCGCGAAAGAACACACAGGCGGCAAGATTGAATTTTTGCTTTTAAAACGCCTGGATTTAACCCACTGGGAAGTGATATTGAAGCCCGGACGCATTGCCAAGGTCGGCGCGGTGTTTTGTTTCGGCGATAAGCTGAAAGCAAGAATTGACAGTATTACGGAAGATGGCAGTCGTGTAGTTGAATTTATCTACGACGGTGTGTTTGAGTCAATTCTTTCCGAAATAGGCGAGATGCCTTTGCCACCGTATATTAAAGAAAAGTTGCAGGACAAAACGCGTTATAACACCGTGTATTCCAAAATCGAGGGTTCATCGGCGGCTCCAACGGCAGGATTGCATTTCACGCCCGAGCTACTGAACAGAGTTCGCGACAAGGGCGTAGAAGTCGTGGAAGTTCTGTTGCACGTGGGACTTGGAACCTTCCGTCCCGTAAAGGTGGACGACGTAACTCAGCACCGTATGCACTCGGAATATTTTTCCGTTTCGCAACAGGCGGCAGACGCAATCAACCGAGCTAAGGCTGAAGGTAGACGCGTGATTTGCGTAGGAACTACAAGCGTGCGTACTCTTGAAAGCGCGGCAGATGTAAGCGGTTTTCTCACCGAATGTTCGGGCAATACGGAAATCTTCATATATCCGCCCTACAAATTCAAAGTGGTGGACTGTCTCGTTACGAATTTCCACCTTCCCGAGAGCACCCTCATTATGCTCGTGTCGGCGCTATGCAGTCGCGAAGAAATTTTGCGCGTTTACGAAATGGCAGTAGAGCAAAAATATCGCTTTTTCAGCTTTGGCGACGCAATGATGATTTTGTAAAGGAGTAAAAATGTCTAAATCTAACGGTGCCTTTTATTGTGTATTGGTTATAAGTTGTATCTTTGCATTTTTTTCTATTTGGGTTGGCTTTTTGGTCGGAATGATTGTATGGCATATTGATGGAACAGATTTGACATGGAATTTGGGGCAGTACGCTGTTTATTACGGAGCCAACGCAATTTTCGCTCTGTTTGTAGGCATATTGGCAGGATTTAACGTCAAAAAACGGTTTTACGGACCTATTCTCACCTCTGTGTTCTTACTTCCGACCGTGTTGTTTTTCAGATATTACATAGCGTTTATTGATTGGTTCTGCGTTGTAACTACGTTTGCAGTTGGAATTGCCGCTATGCTAATTTCGACAGCTGTTACTAACAAACAAGCCGCCCAAACGAGCCTTGACGCGAACACGACAATTTGACGGTAAAACAAAGTAAAATAGGAAAAATATGTCTCAGTTTAGTTACGAAATATTACATATAGACAAGCATACGGGCGCGCGGGCGGGCGTGTTTCATACTCCGCACGGCGACATCGAAACCCCCATTTTCATGCCCGTCGGTACGGCGGCTACTGTTAAGTCGTTGCTACCGTCCACGCTGAAAGAGCTTGGCACTCAAATTCTGCTGTCTAATACTTATCACCTGTATTTACGCCCCGGAAGTGAAATTGTTGCGGCCGCCGGCGGATTGCATGAGTTTATGCATTGGGATCGCCCTATATTGACCGACAGCGGTGGCTTTCAGGTGTTTTCCCTCGGCGATTTACGCAAAATCACAGACAAAGGCGTGACTTTTTCCTCACATATTGACGGTAGTAAGCATATATTTACTCCCGAAAGCGTGATGAAGACGGAGCATGACTTGGGCGCAGACATTATCATGGCTTTTGACGAGTGTTCGACCTACGGTTGTGACAAAAATTACGCCAAGTCGGCAATGGAACGCACACATAGATGGCTTGACAGGTGCGCTCATGCGCATACGAACGGCAAACAAATGCTTTTCCCCATTGTACAAGGCAATATGTTTGCAGATTTACGCGTTCAGTCAGCAAAGTTCACCCGCGATTACGCCGAGTGCGGCATAGCTGTCGGCGGTTTGTCGGTTGGAGAACCGAGTGAGCTAATGTATCAAATGTTGGACGAAATCCGTCCATATCTGCCCGATAATATGCCCCATTATCTGATGGGAGTCGGCACGCCAGATTACATTCTCGAAGGTATCGAACGCGGTATTGATATGTGTGACTGTGTACTGCCTACCCGAATCGCGCGAAACGGCACGGCAATGACATCTCACGGCAAGGTGGTAGTGCGAAACGGCATCTACAAGCAGGATTTTACGTCGCTGGACGACGAATGCGACTGTTACTGCTGTCGCAATTTCACAAAAGCGTATTTGCGCCATTTGGTAAATTGTAAAGAAATATTGGCTGCCGAGCTGTTGTCCATTCACAACGTGCGTTTCCTCTTGAAGCTGGTAGAAGGCGCACGCGAAGCTATAAAAAATGACAGTTTCCGCGAGTTTAAAGAGGAATTTTATCAAAAATACTACCAGAAATAGTAAATTGAATAAGGTCTGAAACACTTTTTTACGTTTTCTATTGCTTTTTTGCGGTAATTAGGGTATAATTAACAATACCATTTAATGAAGGAGAAACTTGTATGTTGGAATTATTGAACTTTTTTGATGGTGAGGCAGCAAGCGGCGCAGCTGCAGGCGCAGGTACTGGTACAGGCGCAGGCGGTTGGATTACTTGGGTTATTCTGGCTGTTTTGATTGTAGGTATGGTTCTTGTAATGATTATTCCGCAAAGAAAACAGAAGAAACGCGCCGAAGAAATGATGTCTAAACTTACCGTTGGCGCCGTTGTAACTACGATTGGCGGCATTGTTGGCGAAGTGGTAGATATTGACGAGAAACACATTTGGCTGTTGACAGGTATTGGGGAGAATAAGACGACAATGCAATTCTTACGTCAAGCAATTCATGCAGTTATGCCCGCTCCCGGCACTCCCGAATATGAAGCTGAGCAAAAGGCTGCCGAGCAAAAAGCCGACGAAGTAGACGAAGTTAAATAATTTGTCATATTAGCGTAATCCTCCGAATAGAATTCTACTATTCGGAGGTTATTTTTATGGAAGCAAGCGTTAGAAAAAATACATTGCTACAAGCTCTCAAAGCGGGCATTTTGTCGTTGGTCTTTTCGTGCATTGGCGTACTGCTTTTGGCATTGCTTGCCAAGCTGTGCAACATTGGAGACAAGGCGCTACCAATAATCAATCAGGTACTCAAAGTTATTGCCGTGGCGCTAGGCACGTTGCTTTCCGTCAAAGAAGAAAAATTTTTGCTAAAAGGTTTAATTGGCGCGGGTATTTTCTGGCTTCTGTCCTTTGCTCTGTTCGCAATCATGGGCGGACAATTCAACATCTGGCAAATACTGTTGGATTTGGTGATCGCTCTCGTAGTCGCCGCAGTAGTGTGCTTTATCAAAAGCAAGCGCGCATAATTGTCCGAATTTCAACTATTAAAACGCCCCATAGCGGGCGTTTTTTGTATTTTTCAATGTTTTTGCCCTTAAAATATATATTTATATACAATTAAACTACCGAAAAAAACACAAAAGTAATTGACTATTTTGACTTATGCTATTATAATTAAATGGTTATAAGTCAAGGAGGCTCACTATGACAAGAACTACGTCCATAGTTTTGCTAAGCATAA
>JAFLVL010000041.1 GCA_022508325.1 Clostridiales bacterium
CCTTAATCAACTCTTGCGGAGTTGATGCGCCTGATACGATACAGACTTTTTTACAATTAGTAAGGTCAATATTAAGCTCTTCTCCGTTCGTCAACACGGTTCTGCAATTTTGCGATGCGACTTCGCGCAGCCGTTTGGTATTCGAGCTGTTAGAGTCGCCCACCACAACTGCCAAATCGCACTGTGCGGACAGAATTTGGGCATAATACTGCCTTTGTATAGTAGTATAGCAAATTGAATTAAATATTTCAAGCGTTTTAACGTGGTCTGTTGAAATATTTTGTAAACTTTTTTCAAAAAAACGCGTATCAAAGGTAGTTTGGAACATAATTAAGGCTTTTTCCACGCCGTTTAACTCTATTTTTCTCTTTCCGTCGAAAACTATCGCCGAGTTATCGCACCATCCGTTAATGCCGATGATTTCAGGGTGCGCAGCATCTCCCACAAGAACGATTTGATAACCGTCATCGTGATATTTTTCGGCCTTTTTCTGAATGGCTCCAACCGACGGACAGGTAGCGTCAACGATTTTAATTTTGCGACGTTCTGCTTCGTCATATACCGCTTTTGGCGCGCCGTGAGCGCGTATTATTAACGTTGCGCCGTCGGGGACTTCATCAATGGAGTTCACTACTGTAATGCCATTCTGTTGCAGGCTTTGAGAAACACTCTCGTTGTGCACCAGTTGCCCAAGACAGAATGCGCCGTCCTTTATAGACAGTGCTTTTTTGATTGCCGATGATACTCCATTGCAAAACCCAACGTCCTTGGGCAAAAAAATCTTCAAAAATCAGTCCCCTTGTGTCGTCTTGTCGTCTTGCGGCGGCTCTTGCTCACTAATTGCAGCTGCTGCCGCCTGTTGCGCAGCGATTTGTTTGGCTAACGTCTGTTGACGGTCGTTGTACGCCTTGATTCTTTCAATTTCCTTCTTAGTGCGTTTTCTACGTTTGACACCCTTCGCCGCCAAAACATCATTGAGTTCAACACGCAATTCGTCAACTTTATTCTTAATTACTTCTGTGGCTTCTTCCAACATTTTGCGAGAAATCGGTTTGTCATAAAATTCATCCAAAGTAAATTCCTCGCCGAAAAGCATATAGTTTCTGCGGCACGTCCTAGTCTTATCCCATATATAAAAAGGTCTGATAGGTGCGTGAGTTTTGATGGCGAAGAGCGCCGCGCCAGTATGGAACTCCTGCAAACAGTCGACATTGGGATTACGCGTACCTTCGGGGAAAAGACAAACCGCCTTATCGTTTTTCAGCAGACGCAAAATGCCCTTGGTAGCGTTGATGTCCACGTCACCACGCCTTACGGGCACGCACTCCAAACCGTTAAAAACCCAATGAAGGAAAGCATTTTTTTCAAATTCCGCTTTATAGACGAAAGATATGATATTCTTCGTCCACAGAGTGAACATAACCGCATCCCAACCGGACACGTGATTGCCTACCAAAAGAGACTTTTTATTAGGAAAAGCTCTGTCGCCGTACACTTTGAAAGGGAAGAAAGGACGCAACAGAACCTTAGCCACTTTTACCAAACAAGTTACAAATTTATTCATAATGTCCAATTATACCATAATCTACGACAAAAATCTATCGTTTAGAAATAGCTTAACCTTACCGCTTACTTACATTTAAGTCGGGACGAAGCATGGCGGCCTCGCCAAGATAGCAATGTTTACACCGCTTTTGTTCAATCCCGTCCGCTAGCACGCAAACGCGAATGCAATTTGGCAAACTGTTGGGAACACTCATTTCTTTAAAGCACATAAACGCCGCGTTGTATAGCTGCAATTGTTCACGAACGCTTTTTGCGGGATAGCAAGCGTTGAGGTCATCCGTCACGGAGAAAAAGACAGCCTCTATCTTCTCAATTGAAAGATTGTTCTCCTCAATAATCGTCTTGACCAACTGTAAAGATTTTTGCTCAATGTCCTCGACAGTATTTAACGCGCAGATTGCGCCGCGTATTGCGCCCATAATATATTCCTCCCTATTGCGCCGCGCTCTTCCCTGCGACGTAGCCGGTAGAAAGAGCTATTTGAATATTGAAGCCACCGGTGTAGGCATCCACGTCCAGCACTTCTCCCGCAAAATACAACCCCATTTGAAGTTTACTCTCCATGGTCGATGGGTTAATTTCCTTTATATCGACACCGCCCGAGGTGACTATGCCGTGTTCGATATCGTCCAAACCGACGTATGGGAACCGCAAGTTTTTGAGGGTAAATACCAGCTTCAGACGCTCCTCTGCGGTAATTTGATTGACCTTTTTATTAAAAGGAATACCGCTTTGAATTGCGGCTGTTTTTATAAGCCTTTCGGGCAATAAAGCGTCAAGAGAATTGATAAAATCCTTGTTCATTCGCTCGGAAAAATCGCGCAAAATGCGTTCGTCTAATTTCTCGGCACTCAGGGCAGGCTTTAAGTCGATAGACACGGTATAATTTTCCTTTGGCAGCTTGTTGACTCGTGAAGAAAGGGTCAATACCGCAGGACCGCTCACCCCGTCATCAGTAAACAGCATTTCGCCAAATTCGCTGTGTAGCTTCACACCGTTACTGTCTTTCAGAGAGACTTCAACGTTGCGCAAAGATAATCCCTCGAGATCACTTGCACCCCCGCATAGTATACGGCAAAGAGCGGGCTTCAATGCAACCACACCGTGTCCGAATATTTTAGCAATCGAGTAACCGTCACCTGTGCTACCTGTTGCTCTATAACTTAGTCCTCCTGTGGCGATAATAACTCTATCAAACGATACTATGTCTGTAATAGTAGTCAATAAAAAGGCGTTTTCGCGGAATACTACGCCCAAAATATCACAGTTTAGGCGCACAAAAACGCCACTTTTCTTTAATTCGTCAGAAAACAGCCTGATTACATCGCTGGATTTGTCAGAACACGGAAATACCCTATTGCCACGTTCCGTTTTTATCGCAAGCCCTCTCGAACGACAAAAATCCATAGCGTCTTGCGGAGAGAATTTATTGACCGCACTAAACAAAAAGCGCGGGTTAGTCGCAACATTGGCGAAAAAATCCTGAATAGAACAATCGTTAGTAATATTGCAACGTCCCTTGCCACTTATGTATAGCTTTTTGCCAAGTTTTTCGTTCTTTTCAAACAGCGTAACCTCTGCCCCACTTTCGGCAGCCGTTATTGCCGCCATCATTCCGGCAGGTCCACCGCCAATAACCGCAACCTTCATCACAATTTTTTCAAATACTCCACTTCGTAATCATTCAAAAATCTATGCTGTCCGCGTTTCAATCCGCCAAGCCTGAGTTCGCCAACTGCGACGCGCTTCAGAAACTCCACTTCCTTGCCTACAGCCTCGAACATTTTCTTGACTTGCCTATTGCGCCCCTCGTGTATTGTTATTTCACAACGAGTATGATGCTGATCCTGTTTCAAAATTCGAACCCTAGCTGGGGCAGTTTTCACGCCGTCAATCAATACGCCGCGCTCCAGTTGCAGGCGCTCTTTGTCCGTCAACATGCCCGAAATGCGGCAAATATACGTTTTGTTGACCTCGTTTCGTGGATGTGTAAGCCTATTTGCCAAATCACCGTCATTTGTGAGTATTAGCAAACCTTCTGTGTCGTAGTCCAACCTACCGACAGGATAAAGCCGCGCCTTCACGTCTATCAAGTCCATAACAGTCTTGCGCCCTAGATCGTCTTTAACCGTCGTGACGTAACCTTTGGGTTTATGCAGCATAAGGTAGTAGTTTTTCTGTTTATCTCCTACCCGCTTGCCATTGACGGAAATTTGGTCATGCTCCGACACTTCCATGCCAAGCGTCGCTTTTTTACCATTGACAACCACTACTCCGTCAGAGATTAGTCTATCACACTCACGGCGGCTTCCTACTCCACAATCCGCAAGATATTTATTCAATCTAACCATATTTCACCTGCCAATATATTACATAATACCCTATTTATAGCAAAAAAGCAAGCGAGCAAATTAAGATACTGCAACAAATCAATTTGCAGTCGGTTAATTTACTGCAACACAAAAAACCGTCCGATTACTCGGACGGTCGAGCGCGAAAGCTCCAAGCGAAAGTTAAATGCTCTTTTATTCATCAATGCGTATAGCGATTTGTTCTCTTATTTGCATTTAATTAACTCGCGCTCAAACACTTTTCCCCCATTCAAAAACGCTGAGATTGTCGGAACTTCGCCATCGAGATTAATGTCTGTGGTCAATTCTTCGCCATCGTGCACAGGGTAGCTAAAACTTTGCGGGCACGAGTAGTAAACACGCTTGCCTTTTTCCATGCGACTGCCACACATTTTGTTTAGCGGAATGACGCATTGCAAATGATAATTGTTAAACGCGGCATTAAGCAAATCAGCAGTTTCTTCAAACATAGGTCCGCAGTTCAGAACCACTACGACCACTTGCATTCCATTTCGCGTCGCGCTACCCACAAAACAACGTCCCGCCTTCTTGGTATAGCCTGTCTTCACGCCGTCCGCGTCCTCAAAGTTACTAAGCAGCTTGTTTTTGTTCACCAGAACCCTGTCGTAATCCATGCCCTCATTGGATATTCGAACGGCTTTTGTTGCGACGATTTGTTGAAAATCAGGGTTATTTAGTGCGATACACGTCAATGTAGCCAAATCTCTTGCCGAGGTATAATGTTCATCATCGTGTAAGCCGTGCGGATTGACAAAATGACTATCGACGCAACCCGCCTGTTTTGCCGTGTCGTTCATCATCTCGGCAAAGGACTCGATGCTACCCGCCACGTGCAATGCCAACGCCACCGCGCTATCGTTGCCACTGCGGAGCATTAGTCCATACAGCAATTCTCTGACAGTCAAGTGTTCGCCAGCCCGAAGATATATCGACGAGCCTTCGATTCCCACAGCTTCGGGGTTCACTTCTACCACGTCGTCAAGATCGGCATGATTCAACACCGTCAATGCCGTGACAATCTTCGTCGTGCTCGCCATTGGAAGATGCGCGTCAGCGTTTTGCTCAAACAAAACCCTGTGAGACGAACGCTCCATAACGACTGCGCTTTGAGCTGACGTGGAAAAATCGGCGCTAGCAGCTTTTTTGACAGTTTCAGCCGACGCGACTCCGCCACAGCAAAGCAGACAAAGAAAAACCGTCAGAATTATAAAAGAACATCGCTTCATGTTACGCCTTGAAAGTGTTTACAACGTCTTTTGCAACGTCGAAAATTTTCTCTATCGTATTGCTCTTATCAGCCTCTATCACCTTGACACCGTTTTGACCGACAACAAGAAAACACACAGGAGTAAGCGTCGCACCACCACCGGAACCGCCTGCAAAATTGGAGTCAATGCCGTCCTTTTGAAATCCGCGCTTTGCTGACTTGTTGCCATATTCGCCGCCACCTGCCATGAAAGCAAAAGTTATTTGCGACACCGGCAAAATTGTCGTGCCGTCCATTGTAATTAGCGGCTGACCGACGATTGTGTTTACTTCAGCAACTCTACTTAGATTTGTGATTGCCGTTTCTACGATTTCTTTGATATTTGTGTTTTCCATAATTTCACCTCTTGTCTTAACAAACAAAATGATAGTTCTGCAACACTAGTAGTTATCACCGTCTCAACGTTAACATGACTTTGTTCAAACGTACCAATAACTTGAGTGTAAAGCTGACAATGACTAAGATTGCACAGAGTCGCCATTGCTATTGCCGAAAGTACGTTTTCGATAATTATCACAGGCATTGCAACGCCCAACATATTGTTGGCTAGTGACACACAGACTTTATCAATCGTTATGCACTTAAAAAAATCTATACCTGTTTTCTTATCCATTTCTGACAAATCAACGTTCGTAGAGACTGTGCCTTCGCAGTGTAAATATTGCCCATTCAGCTCTAATGTCTCATCAAAAAATTTGATTGCCAAACTCCTGACCTGTACAGCCGCCGAAAGACTTTGAAGATAGGCGACTACGTTTACGCGAAAACGAATAGGCGCAAAAAACATCAATACAAACAGTAGCGTTGCAGTTACAACTATCATTGTTTTTATTGTGTATGAAACGCTAATTTTTATGCAAAAACAAGTCAAAATAAAAAGCGTCCGACTGAACGCTTAAATGCAAAGTATCAAGGTATAACCCTCTACTTCCCTTGATATAAGTTTTTCATGCGCAATTGAAAATTTTATACTTTTACAATTGATAACCGATTGCGACAATAAACCGTAACCTATTACAAACTATCTCACTATGCACTAACGTCATAACCGTAAACACTTAACGTTAACACACGGGATCTCCAAAGATCGACTAGGGGTTGCCGCCGAAGCGGCAAAATTGCACATGGGGTGAGAAAAACTGACAAATTGGTTAGATTTCGACTTCTACGTAACTGGTAAGATTGGCTCTGTCGATAGCCACTTGCAAACGACCGATGAGTTGACGCAGATCTTCATATTCTTTCAAGACTTTCTCTACGTCATAATTACAGCACGTTATTTCCATCTTGCCGCTGTAGGATGCGCGTTGGGAAATTTGCTGACGCGAAGACATTTCGGAAAGGAGCTCGCATTTGTTTTGGTATTGGGCAAGCATAACCAAAGCCTCGCCTAGCGTCACGCCAAATTCGTCTACCACCACAGTGCAATTTGCAACAGCTAGCAAGTGACGCAGTTTGCGAATTTTTGCGTCGAGGGCATCCACTGCTTTGCGAGTCTTTTTGTAATCGTAATTCGGTACGATTTTGCTATCCTCGTCCTGATAGCTGTATCTGCAGTCGTTTTCCTCTTGTCTAAGCAAAACGCGCTTTTTACTTTCCAATTCCTTTACGTACTTGATAACTTCACTGTGACACATTTTCATGGTCTATTTCCTCCTTAACTGTTAAATATTATTAATGGCACAAGCATTTCCTTCGTCAATGCCGTGTGATGTCCCTTTTTGTAGTCCACCTCTGCTTTGGGCGCGATAAACATTTTGTTGGTATACGTTCCCGATGCGATGAAATCGCCAAGTAGATAGCCATAGCTACCTCTATCACCGAAATAGCCTTGTTTTATGAGGTCAGCAGTTCTAAACAGAATAAAATCATTTCCGTACCGCTCTCTAAAGAGCTTTGCAAACTGCCGTTTTTTGCCGCGTTTGACTTTGAACGCCGGAGAACGGGAATCCAGATACAGCGGATATTCGAGCATTGAATTCAGCTCCTCGTCGTCACGAATGTCTACGTAACCTTCCACGTCAATCTGACCGTGGTCGGCAGAAACAATAAAAAGCGTATTATTCGTTTCTTGACGTAGCTTTTGCAGACTATCTGAGATTAGCTGAATCATTTTATGCGTTTCGGGGTTGGTTACGCCGTTCTCATGCATGGAATGGTCAGGTTCAGGACAATACGCATACACGAACTGGTTGTTCGACTTGTTGCATATCTCACGCACGGTATCGAAAACATCCTCTAATCCGTGAATTTCGTGATTTAACTCCGCATTGCAGGATACGAATTTCGGAAAAACCGTACTAATTTCGTAATCTGTTCGGGTCGCGTGATAAAAATAGCAATCGCCGTCGTCAATCATAGGGTATTGATACTCTATCGGCTCGCCTGTCTGCGAATCCTTGCGTGTGTAAATGTCAACGTTACGTCCAAGTTCGTCAAAATGCAAGCTCCAACCGAACCATCCGTGTTCGAGGGGCAATTTATTGGTTGCCAGCGAGGTCGTGGCATTTGTCGTAGTTGACGGAAAGGTGGAGGTCAGCGTCTTTGCAATGTGTCGGCGCAAAAAATCATCCTTAGACAGATTTATCTCCAATGGATTTATGCCCATGCCGTCAAAGCACATATACACTACGTTTTTATAGCCTTTGGCAAGCTCATCTTTTAGGATTTGCAAAGTAGCATTCTCGTTCGGCGCACCCAAAAATTCCGCCAAAGTCGCAGAAATATTTAATATGCTATTTTTCCAATCGGGCTTAATTAATTTCGGCATTTTTACCTCCATAATTTTTCTTCATATTCGCATTCAAAAACAGAAAAACGTGACATGGGGTGAGAAAACGTGCATTTTTGTAGAATCTATCGTTCAAGAATAGATAGCCAAGTGTCTTTTATTTCGCCGCTTTCTGTCGTATATTTAACTAGCTTATAATGCTTGAAACCGCACTTTTCCTGCGCTCGTTGCGATTGACAATTTCCCACAAAATGACCGCAGACAATGAAGTCCAATCCGACGTTTTCAAATAGATATTTTATTACAGCATGCACAGCTTCCGGCATTAAACCTTTGCCCCAATAATCCTTTGAGAGGACGAAACCAAGCTCTCTGCCTCGCTTGTCATGGATTTCGGGCAGTTCTTTCTCGTGATACTCTTCAACACCTAGCGAACCTATGACTTTTCCATTATACTCGATAGCGAACGTTTTCTTTTCGTCTATAAACATTTGCAGAATCGCGCGAGATTCTTCGATATCCTTGTGAGGAGTCCACCCCGCCATCTGCCCCACTCCGTCAACCGACGCGTATTCGTAAAAGTCCGCCAAATCTTCGAGCTTCCACGGGCGCAAAGTCAGTCTGTCAGTATGTAAAGTCACGTTAGAAATATCTATTTCAACATTCATATTTACAACCTCTTATGACAAGATATTTTTAGCATTATATCACACCACTCGTTGCAGTTGCAATACTATAATTCTTGTAGCTCAATAAAATATGATTTACACCAAACAAAATTGCAAACGCTATTAATGGAATATACGCTAAAATTATGCCACTAAAAAGAAATATGGCCGACGGAATAATGGAGAGCGACAATGCTTTCAATTTCCCACTTTTATTCCAACAGATAACCCAAAACGTCAAATACGTTAAACACAAAACGCCGTTGACAATTAGGTAAACTATAAGCGCATGTTCAAACCAAAAATCGAAATATACAAACGGAATGTTGAAAATCATCAGAGCAAAGCAAGCGTATCTGCCTATTTGCTCCATTATTTCCACGACTTTATTTTTATACTTATTTTCAAAGCCGTCTTTGTGTTTTATCGCAAAAATTATGTTCGGAATCATAATGATTGCTATTACAATCAGCCCAAAGTAATTAAACCAATCCATAATTTTATCAATACTCCTGCGCTATTTGTGCAAACATAGTTTATATAAGAATGATTTCTATTGCAAGAACGCCGTATTGCGCGATTTTTTCAGCTGTATAGTTTTGGTACATATCTGCAGGATCTGCAATTTCACTTTCAGAATAGCCAATGAGCGTCTTATCAAAGTGCGAATACAGCTCAAAAAAATCATTAAAACGCGTAATATTGACAACTTTACACACTACTTTGTCGAGCGTTTCGATGTTTTCAAATTCAATCCCGTCTCCCACCCTAAGAGTAGCACGCCGCTCATCGTTTAGACGCATTTCAACAGTCTTTTTGCCTTCCGCAATAGCTTCAAATGGCTGCGGCGCTAAGTTCATTATATGTTTCATAATTTCGTAACTCTGCTAATAATAATTATAATATTTCGCTAAGCATATTAAAACGTTGCGCAACGGAATGTACTACTTTTTGCTTTTCAATCATAAGCCGCAATTCTTCTCTTGATACCCATTTGGCGTCTACCGTTTCATTTTCGCCAAGTACAAGACTGCCAGTATTCACGTCTTTGTTTACAATATAAATATCCATAAAGTAATTTCCATTCTGGTAAACGTGGAGTAACTTCAAATCATTTTTCGAAAGCACTAAGCCTATTTCTTCCTTCACTTCACGCACAGCCGCCTGCACCGTGGTTTCGCCTGCAAGTACTCCACCGCCAATAAATTCCCATAGCCCACCCGCTTTCTTTTTCGGGTGACGTTGGGTTATAAGCATTTCCCCTTTCGAGTTCTGAAGCCACACTTCACAGCAAACGTAGTATTCGCCCTCTTTGAAAGGTTCGCCTCTGCGGATTGTCCTATGTTGAAATACTCTGTCTTTGTCGTAGATATCCCAATATTCTTCCATAATTACCTCAACGATTTTCTGAGTACATTTAGAAACACTAAATTGCCAATCAATTAGTTTAGTAGAAAAATCCTTCACCACTCAAGAAATTTACTAATTCATACACAGTGTCAGTAGTCACCTCAAAGGGGAAACAAAAAGAAAAGAAAACATTCTGTTCCTTACTTCTTGTTATTTTTTCCTTCATGCCACTAATCGTATCGCCCGCAACGTAGAAATCGTCTAAATAATTCTCCACGCCGTAAGCCTCGAACTGATACGAATTGAGTTTTTCAAAATTGTACAAAACAGCTAATTCTCTTGTTAATTTTGTTGTAACTGAAATCTTGTCCAACTCTATTGCTATGTCGCATACGCCTTTAAGTTCGACAACAGGAATCGGAAAGCAATCCATTTCGTATTCGCCCGCAGTATTTTTAGAATAATGCCCATTGTAATAAGCAAAAGCACATTTAAGCCGCTCACTAATATCGCGCGCTTTTAAGTCAAGTTTTCTGTATATTTTATTCAATTGATTGCGTTCTATCATATTACAACCATTCCCGAATTTTAATTTATAACTCTATCGTTACAGTTCTAAAATCGCAATAATATTCGGCAGTAATGCCCTTAAATTTCAACACGCAATAATCAGGGTCGGTTACTCCTTGTTTATAAAATAGTTTGTCGCCAAAACGCCAAATCTCGTCTTTGGTCGCTTGGTCGGTGCAGACTTGCATTTCACCTATTATCGAGACACCTTGATACTTGAATTTTCCGCGTTTATAAAAATAGACACAAGCCTTATTATTTACTAAATATTGTTTGACTTTGTTAGACGATGTGTTAGTAGTGAAATATATATAGTTTCCGTCTATTTTACGAGGAGCAAGCATAGCTCTGATTATGGGGAAACCTTGCTCATTTAGAGAGCCAATAAACGCAGTTTTCTGTTCGCCTATAAATTGAAATATCTGTGCCTTGTCCATTTTTATCTCCTCATAATTAAGATTTAGTCACTATATCAGAAAAACGTACAAGCCTTGTACTAAGTCTGTGTAATACAGTAAATCGCATCAATTTGTTGTATAAAAAAAGTCCCCCAACCACAATATGTTGTAGTCAAGAGGCTTTGGTGGGGAGAGGTGGATTCGAACCACCGAAGTCGTGGACGGCAGATTTACAGTCTGCTCCCTTTGGCCGCTCGGGAATCTCCCCGTATGTAAAAAAAATGGAGCTGGTGAACGGAATCGAACCATCAACCTATTGATTACAAATCAATTGCTCTGCCTGATTGAGCTACACCAGCACTTTTTGTATTTAACCAAATGGTGCTTCGGGGCGGAATCGAACCACCGACACGGGGATTTTCAGTCCCCTGCTCTACCTACTGAGCTACCGAAGCAAAACATTGGCGACCCGGAAGGGGCTCGAACCCTCGACCTCCAGCGTGACAGGCTGGCGTACTAACCATCTGTACTACCGGGCCAAATATTGTTTTGCATATTGGTGGGCCTTCAGGGACTTGAACCCCGGACCAATCGGTTATGAGCCGACCGCTCTGACCAACTGAGCTAAAGGCCCAAACGATGCCAGTTATGTTTGGTCGGGGCGACAGGATTCGAACCTGCGACCCCATGGTCCCAAACCATGTGCGCTACCAAACTGCGCTACACCCCGATGTAA
>JAFLVL010000042.1:0-2606 GCA_022508325.1 Clostridiales bacterium
ACGGCAAGAAGAAGGCGTACGAAGCCAAGGTTATGCCCGGATACGTGTTTATCAAACTTATCTATTCACCCCAACTTTGGTTCATGCTTATCAACACCCGCGGAGTGACCGGTTTCGTCGGTCCCAACGGTCAGGCTTGGCCCCTTGAAGAGGACGAGGTTAAGCGTCTGCGCCTCGAAGAGCGCGTAGTTGACTTCGACATGGTCGTAGGCGACAGCGTAACCGTTATTTCCGGACCCTTCGACGGCATGGTGGGCGTAATCAAGGAGATTGACGAGGCGCACCAGAAAGCCAAGGTTATGCTCAATATGTTTGGGCGTGAAACGGCAGTCGATATGGACTTCATTCAAATTGAAAAAATCACTAACCCCACAACTACGGTAGTGGAAGATTAGTCGTATTTTGCGTTTGACCGCGTGACGCAGGCTCTTTGAGCCAAATATGCGGAATTTGGGAGAAGAATTCGAGTGGATTCTTCGCTAACACCACGACTAGGAGGAAATTATGGCTAAAAAAGTAACGGCAGTAGTAAAACTTCAGCTTCCTGCCGGCAAAGCAACACCTGCGCCCCCGGTAGGCTCAGCGTTAGGTCCCCACGGTATCAACATTCCCGGTTTCACTAAGGACTTCAACGCCCGCACGCAGGACAAAGCAGGACTTATCATTCCTGTAATTGTCACAATCTACCAAGACCACAGCTTCACGTTCGTCTTGAAGACCCCGCCCGCTCCCGTCCTTATCAAGAAGGCATGCGGAATCGAAAGCGGCAGCGCTATTCCCAACAAGACAAAGGTAGCAAAGATTACCAAGGCTCAAATCGAAGAAATTGCTAAGACCAAGATGGCAGACCTCAACGCTGCAAGCTTGGAATCGGCATGCTCTATGATTGCAGGCACGGCACGCAGTATGGGCGTTGTCGTAGTAGATTAGGAGGCGCCAAGATGGGAAAGAAATACGTTGACGCTTTGAAACAAATTGACAAGACAAAGCAATATGACATGGCAGAAGCCATCGAAAAGGCTATTGAAATTGCTCCCGCTAAGTTCGACGAAACGCTGGAATTGCATGTAAAATTGGGCGTAGACAGCCGTCACGCAGACCAACAAGTCCGCGGCGTAGTGGTTCTCCCTAACGGTACAGGTAAGACCGTTCGCGTGCTCGTCATCGCTAAGGGCGCAAAGGCAGACGAAGCTCAAGCCGCAGGCGCTGACTTCGTAGGCGCAGAAGAATACGTGGAGAAGATTCAGAAAGAAGGTTGGTTCGACTTCGACGTCATGATTACCACTCCCGACATGATGGGTCTTGTAGGACGTATGGGTAAACTTTTGGGACCCAAGGGCTTGATGCCCAACCCCAAGAGCGGCACCGTTACCATGGACGTAGCTAAAGCTATTTCCGACGTCAAAGCAGGTAAGGTTGAATACCGTGTAGACAAGCAATCCATCTGCCACGTAATCTTCGGCAAAAAGTCTTTCGGCAAGGACAAGCTCCTTGAGAACGTCACCACAATCATGGACGCAATCATCAAGGCGAAACCCGCCGCAGCTAAGGGCACATACCTCAAGTCCGTTGCAATCGCAACCACTATGGGACCCGGCATCAAGGTCAACTACAGACCGTAACAAAACTTAATAAAAACCCTAACTCCGTCCCAAAGACAGCAAGTAACAGTAAATCTTGCCGAGGTACAACATTAGGTTACAGTCAAATGCGACTCCTACCCTTGTACCCATTCTGCGGCGCAAGGGTTTTTAATTGGGCGCCTCATAAGCGTCGCCATACTTTGTTAAACTCCGCTTTTCTTTAGGTCATGTACGCCTAGTACACTCCCCTCGAAAATGCTCGTTTGCCTCGTCTGGCTCGTTTCTAAGTCGTCCAACATAGAAATTTTGAAAAAAGGAGGAAAACACACAATGGCACATGAACGTCCGGATGGACATCTGAGCTCTGCGCAGCTTGAGAAGCGTGAGATTGTTGAACAAATCAAACAAAAAATCGAGAACAGCCAATCTTTCGTCATCATCGACTACAAGGGACTTACAGTTGCCCAAGATACGGAATTCCGTTCGGAATTCAGAAAGAACGACGTTGAGTACAAGGTTTTGAAGAACACTCTTGTACGCAAGGCTTTGAACGAGCTTGGTTACACCGAGTTTGACGAGGCTTTGAACGGACCCAGCGCGTTTGCTTTCGGTACGTCTGATGCAATCGCTCCTGCAAAGGTAGCGGCAGAAGGCGTCAAGAAGTACAACAAAATGCAAGTTAAGTGCGGAATGTTTGACAAGAAGTTTGCTGACGCAGCTACTTGCGAGGCTATGTCAAAGGTTCCCAATAGAGAAACGTTGCTCGCAATGTTGGTATCTGTTCTGTCCGCGCCTGTTCGCGGATTGGCAGTTGCGTTGAACGCCGTGGCTGAGAAACAGAACGGCTAGTTTCTGCAAAAGGTCTGTTTCCACCTTACGGAGACGCAAATTTTGGAGCATAGCTCCGCAAATCATTAATATAAGGAGAAAAATTTACAATGGATACAAAGAAATTTATTGAAGAGATTAAAGCTCTCTCTGTTTTGGAACTCAACGAACTCGTTCACGCTATCGAAGAAGAAT
>JAFLVL010000042.1:2706-11320 GCA_022508325.1 Clostridiales bacterium
TTGAAGGAAGCTCAACCCAAGGACGTTGCAGAAGGCATCGTAAAGACGTTGACCGAAGCTGGCGCAGAAGCAGAGTTGAAGTAATTCATCTTCTAAATTATCCCAAAAACACTCACTTACCAAGTGGGTGTTTTTTTGCGTTATCTGCACGTTTTACAATATGCGCATATAGGATTAGCTATTAAAAAAGATGCCCGATTGGCATCTTTTAATATGTACATATATGTATTTTAGAATAATGCGAGTAATGAGCCGATACCTAGTCCGAGCAACGTACCGATTGCAAGACCGAATGTGCCGCAGATGATGCCGGGAGCAATCAGCTCTCTGTCGCCGTAGGCGTTGGCAACAGGCGCAATAAAGGGAGGGCCGTAGATTCCCGCCGTGCTTGTAATAAGTGCCGTTCCTGCGTCGATTTTGAACAGTTTGCACAGCAATAGATGAAGCAAAATGACAGCGACCTGCGAGCAGGCAAAGAACAGTAGTGTGGGCAGAATCTCTATTGCCAGTTTGTAAATATCAATGCTCATCGAAAGTCCGAGTGAGAAGATAAGTATGAGATATTGACCTATTTGGTAAGAGCCTTTTACGCGACGAACGGGCTTGATAAAGCTGAACGCAATGCCGAGTATGGAGACTGCCAAGATTATGTACAGACTTCCGTCAAGGCTACCGTTGATAAGCAATTCCAACCCTACGCCAACGGCAAGACAGCCTATTGCAAGACCAATCACACCGATTAGCTTACCTATTGACTTTTTATCGCGTGGAATTGATTTGTAATCGTATTCGCTAGCTGTATTTTGTTCTGTTGCAGACTGTTCGGCGAGATTGTCATTACTGTTCTCGGTGACGGTAGTGTGTTTTTGCGTTTTATCTCCGAGAATCTTGCGATAAGTAGGTTTAATGACAGTCAATATCAGCAAAAAGTATACCCCACCTACGAAAAAGTCGGATAATTGAGCCGCCGCAATGACACTTTCTTTGTTTTCGGGAGCAAGTAGAGACGTGCCGATTGCTATTAGATTAGGCGTGCCGCCTGTGTACAGCCCCGTGGTCATACCCGATAGCTGACTGGCGCTTTCAAGTCCTGCAGCATTGGCGATAAAGAACGCCACAACGGACACGACCGCAGCAGAACCTATTACAAGAGCGAAGGAAATTATTGTTTTCTTTGCCAAATAACGGACACTCACTATATCAAAGCTGAACAAAATGAGGGGAATCGCGATAGCGACGAAAATTGACGCTACCATCTCCGTCGTGCCCTTATCAATTGGAATTGGAATGACGGAAATTACAATACCGAGAGCGTAGCACAGCGCGATTGCGCCGATAAAGCCCAATAATTTGACCTTTTTGGTGAGCCACAGAATAAACGCGGGCACGAGTAACATTGCGACAATCGCCAAAGCCGTACACAGTGTTCCTACCCATTCGCCTGTTTCGGCAAAAGCAAGTAAACCTGTCACCTTAAATCTCCTTATAGTAAATACGATACACGTGGGCAAGCTTGCCGCCTACGCTCTTTATCGCCTCGTTGGACTGAACGTTGTTTTCCATAACGGTGCCTGCCTCAAGACGCGTTACTCCGTTATTCAGAATACCCTGCAATAGCTTGAAGTACAACGCCATAGTGACGCCCAAATTTTGATACTTCGGTATCACGTATTGTAGCATTGCGCGCGCCGATTTTATCTTTTTGCGCTCGGTTGCGAACGCGTACAAGCCCTTCAAATCCATTC
The DNA here is from genome assembly GCA_022508325.1 of Clostridiales bacterium. Classification (GTDB taxonomy): domain Bacteria; phylum Bacillota; class Clostridia; order Christensenellales; family CAG-314; genus Fimimonas. The sequence continues at coordinate 4,452 of JAFLVL010000042.1, forward strand.
TGCCGCGCATTTTCTTGAATACTTGGAAATAGTCGGGTAGCGCCATCATCACGCCCAAGGGCTCATTCGTTGTGTTAGAACGGGCAATGACGATGTAATCCTTGTTGAGGTAGCTTTTCCACCCTTTTACGATATTTTGCAGAGCCTCGATGGTGGGAGCGTCCTGATATATTATCTCATTGGTTGCCGCTTGCATTACCGTATGTACGTCGTCTATATCGCGGTCGATATTATTCCAATCCAGCGTATCAACACGATAGTTGAAGCGTTCTTTGGAGAATTCGCTAAGGCGTATGTACTTTTCGTGGTCGACAGTGTCGAGATTCAGCTTGTACTGTAATGCATCTGTCTGCTTGACCAGCCCATAGTTAGTGAGTAGTGTAGAGTAGTAGGGCTTGTTGTACGAGGTGAATATCAGCGGTGGCTCCTCAAAGCCCTCAACGAGTATTCCTCTGCGGTTGTCCTGGTCGTAGGGGTAGTATGTGCCGGAAATATACTTTGCGCCACGCTCTTTCAAAAGCTTCACCGACGCGTCTAACAATAAATTGCACACTTCTTGGTCGTCTACGCACTCGAACATGGAGAAAAAGCCGCATTTTTCGGTGTTCAACTGCTTATTTTTGTCCACAGTCAACAGAATGCGTCCCAATACCGTTTTATCTTCCACGACAAGCAAGGCGTCGTATGTTTTGTCTTGCAACAACAATTTTTTGAGCGTCTTTGTCAAGTCGCCTTTTATGTACGGCACATAATTGCCGTCGCCTGCGTACAGCTTATCGGGGAAGTCAACGAAGGTTTTTATTAACTTTTTATCTACGCTTACAACTTTCATGTTAATAATCAGTCAGTCCCAACAGATAATCTACGGAAACGTTGTAGAATCTGGCGATAGCGATGAGAGTGTCAAGCGAAGGCTCACCCGATCCGTTCTCATATCGAGTGTACGATTGTTGGCGTATGCCGAGTCTAACCGCAACCTGCTTCTGTGTTAAGTTGTTTTCCGTTCGCAATTCTTTCAATCGTTGCGCAAAGGCTGTCATTATTCCTCACAAATTATTTAATATTTGTTAAATAAATTGTACAGCGTTTGGCTGTATGAAAAATATGTAACAGCATTTTGCTGTTAGAATTCGGCAAAGCTGAAAGTATATTGAAACATATTGTCGAAAAGAAAAAGCCATGCAAAACGCATGGCTTTTGGAGGTAATTTGTTGCGATTGAGTTGTTATTCAACTACTACGTTGACGGTAACCGAAATCTCGGCGTAAAACTTGACGTTGACGGTGTAGTTGCCTGTTGCGCGAATAGGGTCTTTCAGCACAATCTGTTTTTTGTCAACGGGATAGCCCATCTTCGTCAGCTCTTCGGCAATTTCCTTGTTGGTTATACTGCCGTACATTTTGCCCTGCGCGCCTGTTGCCGCAGTGATGCGCACCGTCTGACCTTTGAGTCTGTTGGCGTCGTCTTGCGCTTTTTGACGCTCTGCCGCCTTTTGTTTTTCCACCGCCTTGTCGTGAATGGCTACGGAATTGATAGTGTCCGCAGTCGCAACCACGCCCAAACCCTTTTTAATCAAGAAATTATTGGCGTAGCCGTCAGACACGTTGATAATCTCGCCCTTTTTGCCTTGTCCTTTTACATCTTGCAAAAGCAAAACTTTCATAAGCACTCCTTGATGGTTCGCGCCCCATCTTTTTATTTATATGTATTATATAACTAATTTTTATTAAAGTCAAGTCAATCATGAGAAGGCTCGTATGTTGCCTCGCATAAAAAGGTATTTTATTACTAAAATTGGCAAAACTGAAAGTAGGAGGTGTAATATGAAAAATCAACAAACTATTTTGTGTGACGTGGACGTATGCAAATACCACGACAATGCCCAATGCTGCTGCAAGCTGTCTCAAATTACGGTAACGCCCTGCGACGACTGTGAGACTGCTCACTATTGCAAAGACTACATTCATAAGTAATCAAACGACGCCTACGTTTATTGGGCGTCTACATATTTCTGACACAATGCTGTTTTTATCGACGTAATGTTGGCATTTGCTTGACAGTGAACGTGCCAAAGACTAAAATATTCTTGTAAAAACATATCGCTTTGGAGGCAACATGTTCAATCAAGTTCACGGCGCGATAAAAATTTTTGCAGGCAACGGCAGCCGAAAGCTCGGCGCGGCAATTTGCCAAAAGCTAGGCATGAAGCTCGGCGAATTGGATGTAGGCAAGTTCTCCGACGGTGAGACGAGCATCAATATTAAAGAGACCGTTCGCGGATGTGACGTATTTATTATTCAGTCCACAAGCATACCGGTGAACGACAATCTTATGGAGCTGTTGTTGATACTCGACGCATGTAAACGCGCGTCCGCCGGCAGAATTACGGCGGTTATCCCCTATTTCGGCTATGCGCGTCAGGACCGCAAAGCTCGTGCGCGTGACCCAATCTCCGCCAAGCTTGTTGCCGATATTTTGCAGACGGCAGGCGCCAATAGAGTGTTAACGATGGATCTGCACAGCAGTCAGCTGCAAGGTTTTTTCAATATTCCAGTTGACAACTTGATGGGTATGCCCGCATTGGTTCGGTATTTTAAAAAGATTGGCTTGCCAAGCGACTTGACAGTGGTGAGCCCTGATACGGGAAGCGTGGTGCGTTCGAGGGCTCTGGCGTCCAAGTTCAACGCCCCGCTAGCTATCATCGACAAGCGCCGTCCGCGTGCCAATGTAATGGAAGTCATGAATGTTATCGGCGATGTCAAGGGACGGACGTGCCTGATGCTAGACGACATGATTGACACGGGCGGAACAATTTGCCAAGGCGCGGCGGCATTGATGGAGCACGGCGCGAAAGAAGTCCTCGCTTGTTGTACGCACGCGGTTCTGTCGGGTCCTGCAATAGAGCGAATAGGGGCGAGTCCCATTTCGAAGTTGATTGTACTTGATACGATTGAACTTCCCGGAGACAAGCAAATTGACAAGATAAAAGTAGTGAGTATTGCCGACTTGTTCGCTGAGGCTATCGAGCACGTTTCTCACGATTTGCCCGTATCGAAGCTCTTTGACGACTAGCATTTCGTAGGGCTGTTAATCAGGTTCGTGTACGAAATTTAAAACATTATATAATTAGGCTTGGAGAAAAATCTCCGAGCCTTTTTTGTTCCATTAAAGGAAAAATGAAACTACGAATATATTGAAAAATTCGACATGGGGTGAGAAAAAGTGGCATTTTTCTCACCTCATATTTCATTTTCGTCATTTTGTATATTCAGAAAAGTTTCGATGCTAAGGTATTTTTTCTTTCTCACGCGGCAACAATGTTTGCAGTAACTATGAAGCGGTTTTTTGTAACGATAATTTTAACAGCAGTTATTGCAGGTGTACTTACGCACTTTATGCCACGCGACTTTGAGGCGTATTTTAAAAAGTTTGACTGTGACGCAATAGTGGCAATTTATTGCAGGCAGACAGAGCTTGACGGCATAGATATGGGCGGCGGCTACAAAGTCACGTGCGAAGTAGCGGCTTTTTCAGATACTGTTTCGAAGTGTAGCGGTATCGACGGCGTGAGTGTGAGCTTTACCGGCGCATACGAAGACGTAGTGGAGCTATGCAATTTTTTCAGATTGCAGGTATCGTCTGTGTACGAACAGGACGGTCTCTACGTTGTGTGCGGAAGAAGTTCCAAAATTACCAAGGGGGTACTTGACGGAGGAGATGTCGTCAACTTGCAGATAGCCTATAAAGATGGCACTGTGCACATTGGCAGTCCGTTGATACTGGGTGATTACTAGCCGTTACATACCGGTCGTTACGCCCGCCGATAAAAATCTGTGGGCCAGGTATAATAAGCCGCAAATAGGGAAAAATTTAGACAAACAAAATTTGGAGGCAATCAATGAATAGCACAAGACAGCAAAATAAATTTTCGCGTTTTATGCGCACACACGCAGCATTGTTAATTATCGTTTTTTGCGTGCTTGCGATAACAGCAGTAGTATTAGCCGTGACGCTTACGAAGAGTGACCCTGTCATTCCCGACGACCCCGTTGTCAGCAATCCCAATGACGACGATGACCCTAATAAGGACAAGCCCCAAGAACCGACGGAGAAGGAAAAGGTGAAGATTTACTTCCGCAAACCTGTCGAGTACGTTGACGTTGGTTTGGAGTATACCAGCGGCATTGACGACGACCTGTTCGTGTTCAATCCTACTCTTGGTTGGTGGGCTACCCATTACGCAGTAGACCTGGCGGCTAATGACGGCACAGAAGTCGTGGCAATGTACGACGGCTTGGTGGTCGACGTAGACGAGGACGTTCAGATGGGTTACTACGTCACCATTGACCACGGAGAAGGAGTGGTCGCGACCTACGCGTCTCTATCCAACGTTCAAGTGATTGAGGGACAACAGGTAAAACAAGGCGACACTCTCGGCTCGGTCAGTACATCCATGGGCAATGAGTGCGAGAACGGCGCGCACCTACACTTGGAAGTCTACAAAGACGACGTAGTTGTCGACCCGATGCCGTATGTAAACGGCGAAATCTATCGCGAAGTAGAAAAAGACTAACAATCAGACAATCCCCTCAGACGCCTAACGGCGCTAGCTCCCCATACTATGGGGAGTTTTTTTATTAATAAATTCATTAGTTCATTGTAATTTTTAATCCTCAGTTTCTTATGCAGGCGAGGGTATTCGGATTGGCGACATCGTGTAGCGCTAGGCGCCAGACGAATACCCGAGCCGTCTATTTTACAAAAATTTTCCACCTATTACAAAACTTTGCAATAACTTGCCCTGGCAAAAGCCTACAATGCCGATATGAACGTTTACGTAGAGTACGTCGTCCTGGATAATTTCGTGATTGACTCGCTACTGCTGTGGGCGGTGGCTTTGACTTTGCGTATTTCATACAAGTGGTGGAGAATTGCTTTGGGTGGCGCGGTTGGCGCAGCTTGTGCAGTGGTTAGCGTGTTTGTTGGTGGAGTTTGGCTCTACCTATTAAAGACGGCGTGCCTACTTTCTATGTGTGTTGTGTCGGTTGGGTTTGGCAAAAAACTTTTTTGGCATATTTTGCTGACTCTTGCATATACCTTTGTTTTGGGAGGAGCTGTCATTGGACTGTTCAATTTGTTTCAGATTGACTACGTGAACGGCGACGGACAATTTTATCAAATGAAGGTGCCGCTGTTTGTATATGCCATAGCCGTAGCGCTTGTGGGGTTTCTCTGTTACAGCATTGTCATTTACGTCAAAAATGTAAGAAAAACCGCACCGTATCGCGTACAAGTGCAAATAGAGCTGGACAAAAGCTACACCGTGGACGGCTTTTGCGACAGTGGAAATAGTCTATATTACGACGGAATCCCCGTGTGTTTCGTCACCAAGAGCTTCAAGGGCTTCAAAGATTACTTTGTCAGACAGACGCTTTGCGGCAAAGTAATAGAGATCGAAGTCGCAACGGTCGCGGGCACTCAGAAGGTCGCGGCGGTGGCGGGGAAGATTGCTTTAAAGGGCGAGCAAAAGAAAGTGTACCTCGCACTACCCAAGGAAAAATGTCAAACTGAATACAATATATTGTTGTCAAGCGAATTTTGCGGAGGTGAATAGTAATGAAGTTGTTGGAACTGTTGAGAAAAGTATTAGACAAGCTCAGCCTATCGGAAAAGGCGGTACACTATCTGTGCGGAACGGAAGCTTTGCCCCATCCCCTTTCGGCAGAAGAGGAGACGGAACTGCTGGCAAAGACTGCCGAAGGTGATACCGCCGCAAAGGACAAGCTTGTCGAGCACAATCTCAGACTGGTGGTTTTTCTTGCCAAAAAATTTGAAAGCAGTGGCATCGATATGGAAGATCTTGTTTCGGTCGGAACTATCGGACTCATAAAAGCAATCAATAGCTTCAAGGCAGAGAAGCAAATAAAACTTGCCACTTACGCCAGCCGCTGTATCGAGAACGAGATACTTATGTATCTGCGAAAACTATCCAAACGAAAAGCTGAATTGAGTTTGGACGAACCGTTGAACGTCGACGGCGAAGGTAACGAACTGTTGCTTGCAGATATTCTCGGCACGGATAGCGATGCAATCTACACCCACGTCGAGAGTCAGGTAGAGAGACAGCTACTCGAAGAAGGCTTGGCGCGCTTGTCTAAGCGAGAACAGCAAATCATCGAAATGCGCTTTGGTTTGGACGGCGAGGACGAACGCACGCAAAAGGAAGTTGCCGATCTATTGGGCATCTCGCAGTCGTACATATCACGTCTTGAGAAAAAGATAATCAACCGTCTAAAACGAGAAATAAGTAAGCTCGTGTAGTGGCTCGGGTATTGTGCGCAAAAAAAGGCTTCGACGCAAGGGCAGCGTCTGCAGATAATTTTGCGTCCAATACTCTCACCTTGTGTTGCAATAATCTCTAAGATGATTGGCTGCTTAATTGTGAAGTGGCCCGAGTATTTCAAAAGTACGATTTTTCTCACCCCATGTCGCGTTTTTATTGACATGGGGTGAGTTTTTGCCCCGTAGGCGGGGCAAATGAACGCCTTTTCTTTTCTGACAAATTACGCTACCGATAAATACTTGCAAAATTTGCGCGAATGTTGTATAATAACTTCACTGCGCTAAGCGGGGAGCTGGCGGTGCCCTGTTACTCACAATCCGCCACAGTGAGGCTGAATGTTGCAGGCGGCTTGCGGCGTGGAAAGCAGGCATCGGCAAGGAGTGTTGATACCAAGGTCTTGTGCAACGTGACACTGTCAACCGTGTCAGGGTGGGAACACAGCAGCACTACGCAGTTCGAGCGTGTGCCACGAGGGAGCTTTGGAGTAGCTACCTACCGAGATACCGTTTCGGCGTCGTCTGTCAAC
>JAFLVL010000043.1 GCA_022508325.1 Clostridiales bacterium
CCAACGACCTGCCGGGTATGAACCGGCCGCTATAACCATCTAAGCTACGCCGCCATAAAGCTTACCGACACAAATCGAGGTTTATCCTCGCCTTTGCTACTGTCAAAAGCCTACTTATTGTATCAAAGAAAACAGATATTGTCAACAAATTTTGAGACAGTTTTTCAAAAGGTATTGAAAGATGCGTTCGCGTATGTTACAATTGACCTATAAATCCTTAAGTTTGATTTAAGACTACAACCTGCGCGTCCTACGCAGGCAAAATATGAACAAGGGAGAAGAGCGTTTATTTGGACGGAACGCTCACAAAATCATGAAAAGACTATCGAAGAAACAAATGTGGATTTTTGCGATAGGTCAGCTCGGTTGGTCAACGCTAAGCGGCATTATCAGCGCTTGGTTCGTCACCTTCTATCTGCCCACCGACGCAGACATACAGGGCGGCGCGCTCCAATACATTGTGCCAGGCCTCGTTATAGGCGGATTCCTGACCGTACTGGGACTCATTACGGCGTTGAGCCGTGTATTCGACGCAGTATCCGACCCGCTTATCGCGTCTCTGTCTGACCGCAGTAAGAACAAGCGCGGACGCCGTATTCCCTTCATGCAATACGCCGCAATCCCGCTCTCTGTTGTTACTGTGTTGCTTTTCTGTGCACCCGGTGGGGAAAGAAACGGCTGGAATATCGTCTGGATTTCGGTATTCGTAGTACTGTTCTATCTGTTTATGACAATGTACTGCACGCCGTACAACGCGCTCATTTCCGAATTCGGCAAAACGCAGGACGACCGTATGTTCATATCTACGGCAATTTCGCTGACGTACTTTGCGGGAACGCTGCTTGCATACACCCCCTTCGTATTCGCAGGCTTGTTGCGCGAAGGCGTCGGTTTTGCTTGGAGCTACAGAATTTGCTTTATCGTGCTTGCGGTTATCGCCGCGGTTTGCATGTTGTTACCCACGTTCCTGATTAGAGAAAGAGATTTCGTCGACAGCGAACCCTCCAACGCCAACATGTTCAAATCGCTTGCCGCGACCTTCAAAAATAAGGACTTCCGCACGTTTGCTTGTTCGGATATTATGTACTGGGTAGGACTGACCCTCTTCCAAACGGGACTCCCCTTCTTTGTCAAAGTATCTATGAACATAGACGAAGCGTTCACTATGTACTTCCTTGGCGGTATGACGGTGCTTTCTGCGGCGTTCTATCCCATCGTATCTAAGCTTGTCAAGAAGTTCGGTAAGAAAAAGCTGACGATAGCGGGCTTCTTTGGCTTGGCGCTCGCCTACATTATTGCAACACTCATCGGCGTATTGGGAACAGCCGAGAACCCGGGACTGCTCGGTATAGGCACAATCCCCGGTGTAGTGTTCGGCGTCCTTATCTGCGTAATCGCGGCATTCCCCATGGCTCTGTTGGGCATTATTCCGCAGTCCATTGTTGCCGATGTTGCCGAGTCCGACGGTATAACCACGGGTGAAAACCGCGAAGGTATGTTCTTTGCGGCGCGCACGTTCGCTATGAAATTCGGACAATCGCTGGCAATGCTTCTGTTCACGTCTCTCGCCATTATCGGCACGACGCAGAACGCCAACAGCAACGACATTACGGCATCTACTCTCGGCATGACGGTAGTGGGAATAGTGGCAGTCGCATTCTGTGTATTCGGCGCGGTTATCATGATGTTCTACAACGAGAAGAAGATTATGAAGTCCATCGCCAAGGTAGAAGCAGAATCGCACAAGGACGAAACGGCTAGCGAAGCGGCGGCATCTGAGGCAAGCGAAGCGCCCGACGAAGTTGTGTCAGCAGAGGAAGGCGAAACGAAGTAACAAACGCCAAACGCATTTAATATAGAGTATACAAAAAGGAGACACGAGCAGCGTGTTTCCTTTTTTACGTTTGTTATGCGTAAAAGTTGACATTATTTGACGCAAGTGATACTATGAGCAGGATTTCACATAAGCGTAAAAGATATGGTTATACTACTCATATGCGCCGCGACGTGTCTATGTATGATTTGCGGCGTGCTCTTTTTTCCAAAACTCAAAATCGGTCGGATTAATCTTGACACCTATTGGTTAATAGTTTTGATAGGCGCCGCTGTTGTATTATTAAGCGGTCAGATAAACGTCGCCGAAATCGGAAGCGCAATGATTGCCGATACCGCGGTCAACCCCATCAAAATTCTGGTACTGTTCCTTTCGATGACAGTGATTTCCGTCTTTTTGGACGAGCTGGGATTTTTCCGTTATCTTGCGGGGTTTGCTTTGCGCAATTCGCACAGCGGACAGAGACGCCTGTTCTTTTCTCTCTACGTTACGGTTGCAATTCTTACCGTATTCACCTCCAACGACGTCATAGTGCTGTCCTTTACGCCCTTTATCTGTTACTTTGCCAAGGAAGCCAAGATTGACCCCATGCCATACCTTGCTGCCGAATTCGTCGCGGCTAATACTTGGAGTATGGTGCTCGTCATTGGCAATCCGACAAATATTTACCTTGCAACCGCGTGCGGAATTAACTTTATCGAATACCTGAAAATAAGCATTTTGCCTACCATTGCGGCGGGTACCGTTTCGCTGTTGTTACTGTGGTTGCTATTCCGCAAGAAACTCACAGAACCTATTTTGGGTACGGCGGAGCGAAGCAAAATCACAGACAAGCCTGCGTTAATTATCGGTATCGCGCACCTTGCCGTATGCACCGTTTTGCTTGCGGTAAGCTCCTTTGTTGGTCTGGAATTGTGGATAATTGCCCTTTGCTCTGCGGGCAGCTTGTTTATTTGCTACGGCATTTTGTCGCTTATGAGAAGGCAGCGACCGCGACTGATGGTGGGGTGCTTGAAACGCGCTCCGTGGCAGCTTATTCCTTTCCTGCTCTCAATGTTTGTGATGACCGAGGCGCTTGCCCAGCAAGGTATTACCGCGGCAATTGCTGAATATCTCGGTTCAAGCTGGGAAGTCTGGAAATACGGTCCGCTGTCGTTCTTGGCGTCCAATCTTATCAACAACATTCCAATGAGCGTGCTGTTTTCTTCAATGATAGGGTCGAGTAACGCCGGAACAGGCGCAATATTTGCTACGATAATAGGCTCCAACCTCGGCGCATTCTTCACGCCCATAGGCGCGCTTGCGGGACTTATGTTCAGCTCGATTCTCGCCGAGCACGACGTTAAATTCGGCTACCGTAGCTTTCTGAAACTCGGCGTAACCGTCGCCATTCCCGCCCTTGCAGCCGCCCTCGGCACGCTGTTTCTTGTTATGCTAGCTGTGTAAATGTTAAATTACAATCGATTCTTCACAAACAAAAAGAGTAACTGCACGTTACTCTTTTTTACGGTTACATTTCCTCACAAATTAAACTACAAAAAGAACAAATATTACTGCTGATAGAAGAAGTCGAGCGAGCCAATGGAGAACGTGCGGCTTTTTTAATAGTAGACCGTTGGCAACTGCGTACGCCATGAACAGTGTAAGAGTTGTCAGTAAAATTGCCCAATGGCTTTGAGCGACAAAAAACAGTACGGTATGCGTAATTGCCGCCGCTATACCCAATACAGCAAAAATTTTAGTTAATTTCAGCTTGTCGTTCTTTACAAAAAGGGTCGCAAACATGAGCGCGCAGTACAATAGAAGTAACACAATGCTAGTTATCTTCATTTCTCACCGTAATAAGTTTATTTTTCATGTTTTCGAGTAACAGTTGAGATTCGGCAATTTCTTTTGCGTAAATTTTGGCGCGGTCTAGAGTCTTATCAATAATGGCAGAGATTGAATTAATCTGTTTTTGACTCAAATCCGTGGGTTTAACGTCTATCGACAGCAACCATTTGATTTCTTCTATTGAAAGTCCTGCCAATCGTAATCTTTTGATTGCAAAAAGGGTTTCTGCCGTTTGTTGGTCGTAATTTTTATAATAACTTCCTTTCTCAACCGTGATAAGTCCTACTCGTTCGTAATATCTGATTGTGTCTACGCTGAGACCGCACTGTTTGCTAACTTGTCGTACTGTCATTTTCGCACCTCGCTTCAATCATATACTGTTGAGTTACTCCACAGCAAGCGTTTTTTTTGAATTTTGCCCCTTTATTTTGCGAACAAGGTGGCAGAATTTTCATTTTTACTCATTATTGCATTTATGTATGATACAATTATAATAACCTAATTCAAAGGAGAAATTTATGGCGGAGAAGGTATTGAAAAGGGAAATTTCTGCCGAAGATAGGCAGTTTAACCGCAATAAGTGGCTGTTTAGCGTAAGCGGTATTGGTCGCGACATGTCCTATCAGCTCATCGCGTCTTTTCTACTCACCTACATTCAGTTCGGCATGACGCTGACTATTGCGCAGTTTACGACGATTAGCTTGCTGATTGGTATTGCTGGGCGTATTTGGGACGCAATCAACGACCCCATGATGGGCGCGATTATCGAAGGCACGCACATGAAGTACGGCAAGTTCCGTCCTTGGATACTGATTGGTGCACTGTTGACAGGCACAATAATCATTCTCATGTTCAACATTCAGACGGTGTTCACAGGTTGGGGATTCGTCGTATACATGGTGGTGATGTACCTATTGTGGGAGAGCGCGTTCACCATGAACGACATAGGCTATTGGTCGATGCTGGCAAGCCTCAGCAGCAAAAAGGAACAGCGCAACTCAGCTACAATGCTGACCGTCGTTTTCGCAGGAGTTGGCGCATTTATCGGTCAAGGCGGCATTTCCTTCCTGTACCCCGGCAATGTACTTGCCGCTTTCCGTTGGATATCAATTGGCATTGCGGTAATCTTTATGACAATGCAGGTCGTGATGGTGGTGTTCATTCGCGAACGTCCGCGCGCACAGCTTGAAGTCAACGAGAAGGTCTCCTTCCGTCAAATGTGGGACACTATCAAGAAGAACGACCAAATTCTATGGATGACGCTGTCTATGCTCTTCTACAACGTGGGTAGCTCTTTGCTCGTAGGTCTTGCGTACAACCTCTACTATCTTGAGATTGGCTACGACGGCAACGCAATAGTGTTCATTGCAATATTCGGCGTATTCAATATTCTTGCTCAGGTATTCTATCCCATGATTGTAAAAAAGCTGGGCAGAAAAAAGCTACAAATTATCTCAATTATTATCGCTTGCGCGGGTTATCTCGGCATTGCGCTACTCGGTTGGGTAGATTGGTTCCCCTTCGAGCTGTGGTCGCTGTCTATCTTTGGCGTGTTGGTATTCGTGGGGCAGGCATGGTTCTACATGGCAAGTATTATCAACATGACCAACTGCGTGGAATACAACGAGTACAAGCGCGGCGAACGCAACGAAGCGGTGGTGTCAACTCTGCGTCCATTGATGGCGAAGTTTGCCGATGCATTGAAGTACGGAATCGTGACGCTGGTGCTTATCGTGTCTGCCGTATACGGCTTGTCGCAGAATATCTCGACAGTCGAGGCGCAGAAGGGCTACTTCGACCGCATGACCGTTGCCGAGCAGAACGAATATCTTGAAGCCGTCAACGCGTATCTCGATTTGGACGTGACCGTAGACCATCTGTCGGATTTGCTTACTAAGGACGAAGTACTGAGAGGCAGACAGATTAGCGGCGAGTATCTTGAAGCTATCGGCGACGTCGCCATTATGGAAAAGACAGACAACGGCAACGTATTCGTAGCGTTTGTCAAAGATTACAAGTCTGGCGGACTCGTAGAGGGCAAAACGTACATATTCTTGCTGTCGGGTGAAGTCAACGGCGAGGCGTTTAACGTCGCCAACGTTCACTTCAAGGCGCAAAGCACGACGTCGATGCGTTTGTGGTTACGCGCGGCAGTAACGGTAGTGCCCATGCTGTTCCTGTTCGCGGCGTTGATGGTTCAGAACAAAAAGTTTGTAATCGATGAAGATTACTACGACATGATGATGAACGAGATTGGCAAACGCAAAGGCGTAGACGCCGCAAAGGCAACTGCAAAAGCGTCGGAATAATAGTCAGTATAGGGGAGCGAACGTTTGCTCCCCTTTTTTATCTTGACAATATATATTTATAGTGTTAAAATAACAATAACCCTATCGAGAGTGGCTGAGAGACGGACTCTATGACGCCACAGCAACCTAAAAATATTAAGTTAGGTGCTAATTTCCGTGCTAACGCTTTGCAGAGGTACTAGCCAATAGTTGCCCGCTCGGTGATAGCGAAGATGGGACTGCAAGAGCTTGAATTGCGTCCTGACCTTGTAGGGGCAGGACTTTTGTTTTGCAAAAAGCTCTATGTACTCGATACGGACTAAGGAGAACAGATGAAGAACAACAAACACAGATTTTTTACGTCCGAGAGCGTAACCGAAGGTCATCCCGACAAAATGTGCGATCAGATATCCGACGCGATACTTGACGCAATTCTCGCCAAAGACCCCGATGCGCGCGTTGCGTGTGAGACGGTGGTGTGCACGGGCACGGTATTTGTTATGGGGCAAATCACCACGACGGCGGTGGTCGACTACCCCAAGATTGTGCGCGACACGGTGCGCGAAATAGGCTATACCCGCGCAAAATACGGCTTTGACGCCGACAGCTGCGGTGTGATAATATCTCTCGACAAGCAGTCGCCAGATATTGCCTTGGGCGTTGACCGTTCGGGCGAATACAAGGACCGCGGCGAAATTCTCGACATGTACGGCGCAGGAGACCAAGGCATGATGTTCGGCTACGCTTGCAACGAGACATCGGAATATATGCCTATGGCTATTACCCTTGCGCAAAAGATAAGCAAACGGCTTGCCGAGGTGAGAAAAAGCGGTATAGTTGACTATCTTCGTCCCGACGGCAAGTGCCAAGTGACGGTAGAATACGACGAGAAAGATAATCCCTGTCGTGTTGACACTATAGTTCTATCCACTCAGCACGCCCCCGAGGTGGACAGCGCGACCATTGCCCGCGATATGATAAATCTCGTCATTCGCGAGGTCGTGCCACTGGATTTACTTGACGAACAGACGAAATATTACATCAACCCAACGGGACGGTTTGAAATTGGCGGACCTGCGGCGGACTCGGGACTCACAGGTCGCAAAATCATCGTCGACACCTACGGAGGATATTGCGCGCACGGTGGCGGAGCATTCTCGGGAAAGGACGCGACCAAGGTGGACCGTTCGGCGGCGTACATGGCGCGCTACATTTGCAAAAACGTAGTTGCGGCAGGTCTTGCCGACAAAATTCAGTTGCAGGTTTCCTACGCGATAGGTCGCAGTAAGCCTGTATCCATCGACGTCATCACCTACGGCACAGGCAAAGTGAGCGACGCGGTACTGTCACAGATAATTTCCGACGAATTCGACCTGCGTCCCCGCGCAATCATCACGAAATTCAAGCTAGACAGCCCCATTTACAAGGCGACGGCAAGCTACGGTCACTTTGGCAGAGAGGAGTTTGCCTGGGAACAATTAGACAAAGTGGCTGATTTGAAGAAATATGTAAAATAGGACGAAAAGTGGAACTGACTGCAAAAGGAACTGTTACGGGCATAGTTTATCGCAACGAGGAGAACGGTTACACCGTGTTGCGACTTGATACAACCGACGGAGACAATATCGTCTGCGTGGGAACGTTTGCCACGCTTTCCATTGGCGCGGTGTTGTCTGTAACAGGCAAAGTGTCAGTGCACAGTACCTACGGCGAACAGTTGGCTGTCGAGAGCTACACGGTATGCGACCCGACCTCGCGGGAAGGAATTATCAAGTACCTGTCTAGCGGGCTGATTAAAGGGGTCGGTGAGATTACCGCCAGAAATATCTACGACAAGTTCGGCGCAGATACCTTTGGCGTGATAGAGAACAACCCGATGCTACTGTCGCAGGTTAAGGGCATTTCGGCAAAAAAGGCAATAGATATCGCCAATGCCGTCGCCTCTCTCAAAAGTATGCAAGAGCAGATAATGTTTTTGCAGGGCTACGGTATAACGGTTAATCTCGCAGTCAAGATTTACAACATATACAAGGACGAAACCAAGCGCAAGATACTGGAAAACCCCTATCGCCTAATCGACGACGTGGACGGCGTGGGATTTTTGACAGCAGACAGAATCGCGCAAAGCATGGGCGTGGAGGCGGTCAGCGAATTCCGTATTCGCGCGGCAATCGTGCACCAACTCAAAGAATCCGCGGAAAAACAGGGCAATACCTTTCTTCCATTTGAGGACTTGATGAACGCCTGCTCACAGCTACTCGGCATAGACCTCACACAGCACGGCAAGCTCGTCGAAGACACGGTGACGAAGCTGGTGTTGCAACCGCTAATTAAGGTTTTCGAGATTGACGGCGTGCGGTGCATCTCACTCAACCGCTACTACAAGCTGGAACGGAGCATTGCGTCGCGTCTTATCGCGGTTAACCACGAGGCAAAGCGCGTAATGATTGACGGCGAGACTTTGATTTCGTATTTTGAGCGGATACACAAGATTAAATTCCACGAGAGTCAACTGGGCGCGGTCAAGTCTGCGCTTATCAACGGCGTTACGGTTATTACAGGCGGACCGGGTACGGGTAAGACGACGATTATCAAGTGTATTGCAGAAATTTTGACGTCGCACGGTATGCGTTTGGAGTTCTGCGCGCCGACAGGCAGAGCGGCAAAGAGGCTCAGCCAATCTACAGGCAGTGACGCCAAGACCATTCACCGCCTTTTGGGTTATGAGTTGCACGGCGACAAAATGGCGTTTAAATACAACCGCTTCAACACTCTGCCCTGCGACGTGGTGATAGTTGACGAGATGTCAATGGTAGACGTTTCGCTCATGTACAACCTTTTGCAAGCGCTAGAGACGGGAACGCGGCTGATACTTGTCGGCGACAAGGATCAGTTGCCCAGTGTCGGCGCGGGCAACGTTCTCGCAGATATTATTCGTAGCGGCGTGATTGAGATACGCTATCTTACGCATATCTACCGCCAGTCTAACGACAGCTTGATTGTGTCCAACGCTCACCTGATAAACCGCGGACAGATGCCCGAAATAAACAACCAAAGTCGCGACTTTTTCTTTATGAATTACAGTGATTTTCAGCAAGTTTCCGACACGGTCGTGGAATTGGTGACCAAGAGACTGCCCAAATTTACGAAGTTGCCTCCGTCGGAAATTCAAGTTCTCGGCGCGCTAAAAAGCGGTGTCGCAGGTGTGGAAAATCTGAATATAAGATTGCAACAGGCATTAAACCCGCGTCAGTACGGCAAGAATGAATTTGTGATTGGCAAATCTATCATTCGCGAGGGCGACAGGGTTATGCAGACGGTGAATAACTATGAGCTACCCTACAAGCACGTAGAGCAGAACGGAAACGTCACGGATGGCTCGGGCGTGTTTAACGGCGACATTGGCGTCGTGCGAAAGATTGACCGCGCCAACGGCACTATGGAAGTGTGGTTTGACGACAACCGTTTGGCGAGCTACACCGAACAGGATGTAGGCGACCTTCAGCTAGCCTACGCATGTACCATTCACAAGAGCCAAGGCAGTGAATTCGAGGTCGTCGTAGTTCCTCTCGTCAACGGCCCGCCGACGATTATCAACAAAAACTTGCTGTACACCGCAATTACTCGCGCAAAGAGGGCGGTAGTGCTGGTGGGCAGTAGAAAGATACTGGCAATGATGGTTCACAACAACTACGTAGCCGCGCGAACTACCAATTTATGCAGATTTTTGCAGGACGAGAACTCCTTGCGGCAGAGATTTCACGCGGCTGACCTTGCTGCAGATACGAATAAACCGAATTTCGATGAAGAAGACGACGTTTAGGCTAAAAGCGTGGCTATCCGAGCTGATTGCACCCACCGAATGTCGCTGTCTCAACTGCGGCAGAGAACTTTTTGACGGTTTGGGGTTTTGCGACGAGTGTAAACGTAGCGCAATACTTAACGACGGCAAAACATGCAAGCGGTGCGGCACAAGTATCGAAGGCGCAGAGGATTATTGCGGAAATTGCGCGTTTGACAAGATATATTTTGACAAGGGCTACTCGGCGTTTGTCTACGACGGCGCGGTACGCGACGCCATTCTGCGGTTCAAGTTCGGCAATTGCGGCAACTTTGCCCGCGTGTTTGCGAAGTTTCTGGCGGCGGTTGCCGTCAAGCAAGGCATAGAGTTCGACATCGTGACATTCGCGCCTATGAGCAAGAAATCTTTGAAACAGCGCGGATACAACCAAGCGCAGTTGCTTGCCGAATACTTTTGTGCTATACTTGAATGTAGCGAAAAATTGTGTGACGCCGTAGCCAAGGTCAAGGAGACCTCTCGGCAAGAGCTACTGAGCAGAGCAGAGCGCAAATCCAACCTTGTCGGCGCGTACCGTTGCACGGCAGACGTCGTAGGAAAGCGTGTGTTGGTTATTGACGACATTAAGACTACGGGCGCAACCTTGAACGAATGCGCCAAAGTACTGAAGAAGGCGGGCGCGTCAAGCGTTATCGGTTTGACAGTCGCCAGCCCGCGAGAAAAATTTGAGTATGAGGTAGAAGATGAAGGATAGAGCAAACTTGAGAGCTGTCAAAAAGCTGGAAAAAATTGCTAAATTAGTTGAAGAAAAAGAATCGCTGTACGTTGCGATGAGCGACGCAGAGCTTTCGGGACAAACGGCAATTCTGCGTGAAAGATATGCCAATGGCGAGACACTGGACGAATTGTTGCCCGACGCTTATGCAGTATGTCGCGAGGCAAGCAAGCGCGTATTGAAACAGCGTCACTTTCACGTGCAGGTTTTGGGCGGCATAGCATTGCACCAAGGCAGAATTTGTCAAATGGCGACAGGCGAAGGCAAGACGCTAACCGAGACGCTACCTGCATACTTAAACGCTCTAACAGGCAAAGGTGTGCATATTGTCACGGTAAACGAATATCTGGCTACCCGCGATATGGAATGGATGGGCAAGGTATTCCGTTTCCTCGGATTGACCGTCGGCGTCACCCTCAACAATCAGTCGGCGCGTGAGAAGCGTCAAGCGTACGCCTGCGACATCACCTACGGCACCAATAACGAATTCGGCTTTGACTACCTGCGCGAC
>JAFLVL010000044.1 GCA_022508325.1 Clostridiales bacterium
GGCAGATTACCCACCTGTTTTGTCAGGTTGAACCATCGTAAAACACGGCTATGGCGGGGATTTTTTTGTACTTAGGATGAAGAAAAACTGCGTTTTTATCTTTATTTTAATATTCGTTTTGGCTTTGGCATTTTGCGGTTGCGATGCGGACGAAATTTCGAATTGGGGTGACAAATTATCGCCCTGGGGTGACAAAAACGTTGAAAATAACGCCATCAGCGACAACAGTAGCATTACGAAAACATACCGAATTTACGTTTACGGTGCGGTGGCAAACGAAGGATATCACGAGGTTGAAGAAGGCGAGGTCTACCTTGCGGCGATTGTGAAAGCAGGGCGATTGGATTGTTCGTTGATTCCAGCAAACGCCAATTCGCTTGTTGACGGAAGTCAAAAGACGATCGCGGTGCATTATTTGGAGAATGGCGTTGAGCACGAATGTTACAATGTCAACAGCGTGATTTTTTCGCTGAGAGATTCAACGAAATTTTACGGACTGTCCGATGAGGTTGTCAACAAGATTGCCGATTATCTCGAAACTAACGACGTAATTCACAACAAAACTGTTTTGCGCGAAGTGTTGGGAGAGGACGACTATCAGAATTATCACTACAAATTGTACGTAGCGGAGGCGGACTATGAAGAGGTTGATTAACGTCCGCATTCCGCTTTTTTGCGCCTTGGGATTGATACTCGGCATAATTGCTTGCAAGGAGCTACTTTGCGGCGATTTTTATTTTGGATTAATTTTGTGCATATTGCTCGTTGCAGGTATGGTAATTGGGCTAATAATCAAGCGCGGACGCAAAGTTTTTGCGTTGGTGTTGTGGCTTGTTCTTATCGGCTTTATTTTGGCGCAATTATCCTACAACCTAATGGAGGGCGACGAAGTAATAGGGCGCGAGGTTCAACTGCAGGGCAGAGTTTGCGACTTGAATCAGAACGGATTCAATGGCAATACCTACTATTTAGAGAACTGCGTGGACCTCATCAGCGGCGATAGCTTTCGCGGTAAAGTGAAACTGCGGTATTTCGTTTATGGTGACGAGCAGTTCGAGGTAGGCGAGGTATTGACGGTGCGCGCCACAATGTATTCGACTTATCCTGTCAAAACTTCGGTGGAATCCTTTTATCTTCGCAACCGTATTTATTACGAATTGGTCGATGCCGAATTGGAGAGTCGGACAGAAAGCAAGGTAAAGTTTGACGAAAAGGCTCGGCGGTACGTCTACGAAATTGCTATGGAATACGCGCCACAAAACGGCGGCATAATTTACGCTTTACTCACAGGCGATAGGAACGCAATCCCCGACGAAGTGAAAGACGACTTTACGCGCGCGGGCGCGATTCACGTTCTGGCTGTGTCAGGACTGCACGTAGGATTTGTCGTATCTATTATTTGCTTTGCCTTGCGTAGGTTGAAGCTGAAGCCGCTTTTGGAATGTGGAATAGTGCTGTTGCCGCTGATCGCTTACGCCTATATTTGCGGCTTCTCGCCATCGGTTACGCGAGCTGTAGTGATGACTGTTTGTCTATATCTTTCACGTGTAGCTTTGGGTAGATACGACCTCTTGACGTCGCTGTCAATTTCTGCAATTATCCTCGTTTTTCTCACCCCATATTCAATTTTTGACGTCGGTTTTCAGCTTTCTTTCCTATCCGTGTTCGGAATTGTGACATTGCACGCACCCATTATGAGACTGTTCGCCAAACGCAAATTGAACAAGTTTGTCAGGTATTTGCTCAACGCATTTTTGCTTTCTCTGTCCTGTTCGCTTGCCACACTTTTCACGATGGCGGTCAATTTCGGACAAGTACCAATCTTAGGTGTATTCGTCAATCTCATCGTCATTCCGCTCATTTCGGTAGTGTTCGTATTAAGTGTGTTCGGAATTGTACCTTGGGTGTTTCACTACTTACTCGTCCCTGTCGATAAGATTTTGGTTGCGTTTGTATTTGTGAACGAACAAGTATCAAGCCTGAGCTTTGCTACCGTTTCGATAACTGCTCTGGCTGTGTCCGTAGCCCTTGCCGCAGTGCTAATGTTTATTGTCGGCGGCTTTGTCAATTTCAACAAAATTATTAAGCGCATAGCTTGTGCAGGCTTAGTTGTCTTGCTTATCGCAACCGTTATGCTCGCGATGATACCAAGGCACGCGACCAACCGCGTGTATGTTACTTACGGTTACTATGACACGGTGATTGCGGCGACCTCCGAGGAGGGCGAGGCTGTGATTGTAGGTAGCTTCAGCGATTATACGGCTACCCTCAATGCCGTGCAATTTTTGAACAAGTATCGAATTAACCACTGCACTCTGTTCGTTACAGATTATCCTTCGGGCGGCTACTCAATAGACGTAATTGTGAAGAACTTGCCAATCAACAAAGCCTACACTCTGACCCCCAATGCCGACAGATTGATGGCGGAGACGTTTGACGACTACGGCATTGCTACGGTCTATGTGTCGCCCAACACTACGGTCGAGGGTGCTGTGTCCGTTCGAAGTATTTACAATGGAGCGCTTGCCGCAGTAAACGTTAACGTAGGCGTTATAGACATAAGCTACGTTACTGGCAACGGCGAGATTCCCGCTTTTCAGTTATATGGCGGCGCAGACTTGTACGCTCTCGCCACAAATGTCGACGTAACGCCCTATTCTGAGGCGGGCGCTACGACTTTTAGTCGCTATCAGACTCGCTTTGCCTACAATTACGGCGCAAATAAGTACGGAAACTTTACAATTATAGAAAAAGATGGTAAAATAATACTTAGTTTTAGTTAAATTTAGTTAAGAGGTCGCGCTTTGATTAAATTTCTCGAATTGAGAGAAAAACTTAAAAGCAACGTGTACAACGCGCTGTGCGTATTCGGCAACGACGGCTGGCTCAAAAAGAGGGCAGTCGAGAACGTTTGCGACGCTTATGGCATTGTTGACGACGGTTTTGGCGTGGATAGGCTGGAAAGCCCCACCCCCGACGACCTTACGCTCGCATGTCTTACGCCGTCAATGTTCTGCGACAAGCGATTGATAGTGTGTCAGGATTTTGCCTTGCCCGACGCCGGTGCAAAGCTTCTTGACGCGAAAAACAGGCTTTCAGACCTATTAAAACACGCCGACGGGAGCTTTTGTCTGCTCATTTTGACCGATTCCGACAAGGGTTTCAAGGATATTGCAGGCGTGGAAACGGTGGATTGCAACCGGTTGGACAGAGCAAGCGTCATCAAATGGATTGAGAGCTATTGCAAACGACAGAATGTTGCCATAGATAGGCTTTGCGCTGACCGAATTGCAAGCTATTGCTTGATGGATATGGCGCGAGTAGCCGTCGAAACGCAAAAACTCATCGATTACGGGCAAATTGACCCCGAATCCATCGATTTATTGGTTCACAGAGACGCCGAATACGTCATTTTTGACCTTTCGGGTGCCATTGCAAATAAAAACGCCACCAGAGCGCTCGAAATTTATCGCGGGCTAATCGCCCGAGGAGAGGATGCGCGCGCATTGTTCGGACTGCTGTACAGTTTTTACAGAAGGGTCTATTACGTAAAGACCTCCGAGTATAATAGCGACGAAATTGCCTCATATTTGGGCGTCAAGAGCGGTGCGGTGACATTTGCTCGCGAAACTGCGCAACGCTACAAGCCCATGCAACTCAAACGCGCACTTGATTACCTTGCTTTGGCGGACGAACGGCTAAAATCCTTCGTAGACGAGGGCGAAGTAATGAACATACTCATTATGCAACTTATATCTTTGTAGGAGCAACGAAATTGATTAACAAACTTAGAGCAAATTACAATTTATCTAACGTACTCATACGCATATTTTTAGTGCTGGCGTACGTTTTGTACAGCTGGCAGACGAGCTTAGCAGTGACTACGCTTATGTTGGAGCGAATGGTGGGCGGCTACAATTTGTGGCTTGCCTTGCTCACGTCTGCTCTGCTTGGCGCAATTATTATGGTGATAGTGCCATTTATTTCCAATATTTTTCTCAATTACTCGCACTTTTACACCGTGCCGCGCGCAGAGTACGGATTGCTTACAATGCTTTTTATTGCGCTATATTTTGCAATTTGCGGTCTTTTGAAGCTCATCAATCTTATCACACCCATTTTGCTTGTGTGGGGCGAGATTTTATTCCCTGTGCTAGTGTCGCTAGGCTGTGTAATATGGTTTTATAGCGTTACGGCAAATCTGTATTTCAACAATCAAACCAAACCATACTATTTTCGCAATATTGCGATAACGTACCTTGTTTTAATTATTGTGGCGGAGGTGCTACTATGAGAAGGCTTTGGCTTGCGTTGATTGCAATATTATTGGTAGCAGTAGTCCTCGTCCCTAACGTGGCGACAGCAGAAGAGGCTGACGGCAGTAGGGCGCAAAACAGCGAAATTTACACCTTTGTCGAGGAATTGTGCGAGTTAAATAAATCAAAAGATAAGGATGCTGTAAGAGATTTTCTGGCAGATAAATTCAAAGAGGCGCTCTCAGGCGTTGAAGGTGTTGAATTTGGAGAGCAGATATTTACTTTTAACGGCTTGACCGACTCATACGTCAATCTTGAAGCTAAGCTCACAAATAGCGGTGCAACTAAGCAAATAATCGTCGGCGCGCATTACGACAGCATGTACGAGGGCGCAGGTGACAACGCCTGCGGAGTTGCCGCGCTGTATCTAACGATGCAACGTTTGGCAAAAGAGAATTTGTCCTTCAATATCGTTTTCGTAGCTTTTGACGGTGAGGAAGACGGTCTGTTAGGTTCGGAGTACTACGTCAACTCAATGTCGCAGGCAGACATTGACAATACTCTCGTAATGTTCAATATTGATACTATTGCAACTGGAGACAACTTATATCTCATGTGCGAGAACAGGCCTACCAAGCTAGCGAATTTGATATTACAGAGCGTCGACGGCTTACAAGAGAAACCCCACGCCAAGGGCACGTTCAGCAATACATTCGACTTTTTCGGTTATGGCTACTATGAGACGGTGCAAGGCAGCGACCATACGCCGTTCAGACTTCAAGGTATTCCCATTGCGTTTTTCTTCTCGGGGACGTATTCGGCATCGGTTTGGGGCTATTCCGAAAGCGCCGACACGAGCAATGAAGTTATGAACACTGTGAGCGACACCTTTGAAAATCTTGTGGCAAAACACCCCGACTTTGAAGAAAGAATTACCACCGTATCGGACGCAGTAGTGGCAACGGTTACAAGCAACGAATTTTTGACAATTGATGCGCGCAAACAGCTCGTCAATCTCAATTTTTGGTATACCGTATGGTGGCCCATTATTGCCGCCGTCGTCATTGGCATTGTAGCGATATCACTAGCTATTTTGTACTATCGCAAGCTGCAAAAGAACGCCATTTTGGGCGAAACGGAAATCAAATCGCAGACTGTATTTGACAAGCCGAAAGCAGAGGATATTTTCTCCTTCAAGTCCGACGATTCTGACGACATTTTCACCTTTAAAAAGTAGCAAAAATGTACATGGGGTGAGAAAACGCCTCGTCGGTGAGGCGACTAATTCGTACATAAAATTTGATTTGGGACTGTAAAAATATGAGAAAAAGCAAGGCATTGCCAATAAAATTTTTCATACCGATATACCTTTGCGTGGTTGTCTTGTGCGTGGTGTTGGACCAACTTTCCAAGAGCGCAATGTGCTACGCAAAGAACGAGGGGCTTATTCCAATTCGTATCATTGGAGATTGGCTCACTTTGGTTTGGATTACCAACGACGGCGCGACAGGCGGAATGTTTTCCAACCTCGGTTGGCAGAACTGGTTGTTCTTCTTTATGACGCTTGTCGGTTTGCCTGTGTTTTTTTGGCTACTGTTGCGCAGTCGTACGAGGAGCGTTTGGGGGCAGATTGCTTTTGCCTTCATTATGGGCGGAACCATCGGCAACGCTATTGACAGATTCAGATACGGTCTAGTCAATCACGTATTTTTCGGCGGAGAGGTGCGCGATTTTATCAAAGTAGATGGCTTTTTCGGCATCTTCAACATTGCCGACAGTTTCCTCGTGGTGGGCGTAATTCTAGCACTCTTAGCCATCATTTTCTTCGACCCCGACAGCCTTCTTCGAACTATTATTGAGGAAAAACAAAAGAAAAATGAAAACGATTGAGCTCACTTGCGAGAGTCCATCTAGGCGACTTGACGTATTCATTGCGGAAAACAGCGGTCTGACACGTTCTCACGCGCAGAAGCTTATCGATGCGGGGCTCGTGACGGTAGACGGCATAGTAGTAACCAAGGCGTCGCAAGAGGTTAAGCAGGACGCAACTGTTCGCGCGGAGATTCCGCCCGACGTATCGCTCAACATTCCCGCAGAAGACATACCGCTAGATATTGTATATGAGGATGCAGATTTGCTGGTAATAAACAAACCGCAGGGACTCATCGTACACCCTGCAAACGGCGTCTACACAGGTACTCTCGTCAACGCATTGCTCTATCACGTCAATGATTTGTCGGGAATAAACGGCGTTTTGCGCCCCGGTATAGTGCACCGTTTGGACAAAGACACCAGTGGATTGCTCGTAGTGGCAAAGAACGACGCCGCGCACGTGGAACTGCAACGGCAAATTCAGACTAAAGAATGTAAGCGTATTTATTTAGCGTTACTGGAAGGCAACTTAAAGACGGACACTGGGTTTGTCGACCAACCGATAGGGCGCAGTAAGACCGACAGAAAGAAAATGGACGTAACACGCGACGGCAGAAACGCGTTGACCTACTACACGGTTCTTGAAAGATTTGCGGGATACACGCTTGTTCGGTTTGAGCTGAAAACAGGCCGCACGCACCAAATACGCGTTCACGCCAAGTTTCTCGGGCACCCTGTAGTCGGTGACAAAACCTACGGTTACGCTAAGTGCCGTTGGAAACTGGACGGACAGTTGCTACACGCCTGCACGTTGAGTTTTACACACCCAACAACAGGCAAAATTATGAGTTTTTCCGCCCCATGTCCGAATTATTTTGAAAAAATACTCGTTTCGTTACGAAATAAAGTATAAATATTCTTGTTTCAGTTAGAAAAAACAGTTGAATAAAATGTCGAGGTATTTATGAAGCATCTACTTACGTTGACCGACCTAACGAAAAACGAAATAAGCAATATTCTCGAAGTTGCCATACAAATGCGCCGAATCGTTACGTCCAACTACAAAAAAGGTCCGCAGTTAATTGGCAACGTGGTGGCGGGTGTTTTCCCTTCCCACGGTCTATCAAGCACAGCCATGCAGCTTGCAACAACCTACCTATCAGGTTCTGCTTGCCCTGTGTTTGGCGTGAATGATGTACTCGCCCAATGTCAGACCTTTGACAGCATGGGCGTGAATACGTTGGTGGTTGCTTGCGCCAACGACAACCTCGCCAAGAGCTTTGCGGGCAAGAGTCGCTGCGGTGTAATCAACGGCGGCTCCAGTCAGTACGACCCAATTGGCGTACTTGCCGACCTTATGGCGTTGAATGCTCGTCTTGACGGACTGCAAAATCTCAACGTGCTCGCAGTCGGCAACCGTGACGTCAACAAAATAAACGAGCTCAACCACTGTTTGCAGCTTTTCAGCTCCAATATGATATGGTATCTGCCGCCTGACGACTTTGTAACTACGCGCAAGGGCATAGTAATCGACAATGCCGACGCGGCATTCTCAGGCGCTGATGCGGTGATTGACTTAGGACTTGCGGCGTTCTCCGACCCAGAGAAATATTACGGTTCGGTCGGAGGCATTTCCGAGGAGTACATAGATAAGGCGAGTATACGTTGTCCTCTGTTGGGCAGTCGATACGTAGTGGACAAGATTGGCATAAAGGAATACCCCCACAATATAGTCAGCGCTCGCGAAACCTGCTATGTGTCCGTGCTGATGGCAGTGATGTATCTAATGCGCAAAGAGTGACGGCTCAAGCATTCGTGTGAGGACTTAGAGCTACGCTATGCGCCACACCCGAACACTCTCGCCTTCGTACTCGCTTCGCTTGTTTTTTACAAGGTTTGAAGCGATATACCCTCGCAGTCACATATTTTACATACTAACAAAAAACTCGTCGGATTATTTTGACGAGTTTTCTAATTTTATGAGGTCTTTGATTACTTCGCCGGCGATAATCAGTCCGACTACGGGTGGAACGAAAGCGGTGCTTCCGGGGACTTGTCTGCGCTGAGTGCATTTTCGCGCCGTGCCGGGCGGGCAGATGCAATTTTCGCGACAGCTTATTGCCATGTCGTCAATGGGGGTCATGGGTTTTTCCTTTGAATACACGACCTTGAGTTGTGTAACGCCTCTCCGCGATAGCTCCTTGCGCATAACTTTGGCAAGTGGGCATACCGACGTTTCGTAAAGGTCCGCCACTTCAAAAGCGGTGGGGTCGAGCTTGTTTCCCGCGCCCATCGAGCTGACTATTGGCGTATTAGCTGCTTGCGCTTGTAGAACAAGTCCTATTTTTCCCGTCACGGTATCTATTGCGTCCACGACGTAGTCGTATTCTGCAAAATCAAATTGGTCTGCCGTTTGCGGCGTGTAAAAGGTTTTGTAAGTGCGTACGACTGCCTTTGGATTGATCTCCGCTATGCGCTCTGCGGCAATATCCACCTTATATTTGCCTATCGTCTTGCGAGTTGCGTAAAGCTGACGGTTTATATTAGTCAGGCACACTTTGTCGTCATCTATCAAATCGACCGCGCCCACGCCCGAGCGTATCAAGGCTTCCACAGTGTATCCGCCGACTCCGCCAATGCCGAATACGGCGACGCGAGAGTTTGCGAGCTTTTCCATAGCCTCTTTGCCGAGTAATAATTCTGTTCTGGTAAATTGGTTTAGCATGATTTGATTATACTATCTTTTTGTAAGCAAGTCAATATTGCGCTCGTATATTGCGCACAAAACGGCTTCACTTCGCCTGCAAAAGGCGCACACAGGAGGCTCGTTGCAGATTGTTTTGTAGCGCAACATATTCGTTCGCCATACTTGCTTCTATTGCAATTATTAGAAATAATGAGTCTACCCTCACACAAAATTAGCACTTGTCATATAATGCAATATTTGGTATAATTTTGGCGCAAGAACAACCCAAAAAATTGACATGGGGTAGAAAAAATCTCACATGTGGTGAAAGAAATGCAAAAGGCGGACGAAAAATGGCAAGAAAAATTACTTCAATTATACTCAAATCAATCGTCGCGCTGTCTGTCACAGTCGGCGTTATTATTCACGTTGTTGCAGATAGCAGAGCATTATTATTTTTCACAACGCAGTCCAATATATGGATTGGCGTGGCGTGCCTAGTCGGACTTGCGCTGATGATTTTCAAATTGCCTATTAAGAAATGGATGTACTCCGTTAAGCTAATTTTTACCGTGTCGATAACCTTGACCGGCGTGGTGTATTGTACCATGCTTGCGCCATTTTTGGGTAGCGAGGCTTATACGTTCAGCAGTACGCTTTTACACGTGGTGGTTCCGGTGGTGTCCGTTGCCGACTTTTTCCTCTACGACTTTTCCACAGAATATAAAAAGTGGGAATGTCTGACTGCTACTATTCCACCCATTTATTATCTCGTATTCGCAGGTATCGGCTACGCGCTAAATTGGGACTTCGGCTACGGCGGACAGACTTATCCCTACTTTTTCCTCAACTGGGGAAGCCCCGCAGGCGCGTTTGGTTTTTCCGATCAATCGCCCTACATTGGCGTATTCTACTACGTCGTGATACTCTCGGCTTTCGTCATAGGCATCGCCGCATTGTATATTTTGCTCGCCAAGCTCCTTTGTCGCAAGAATTCAAAATAAACAAAGTACCCGATAATGAAATGCCGCCATGGTCAATTGACTATGGCGGCATCATTTTGTCGTAGTGCGCTCGCTTGAAAATATTCGCGCAAGCGAAACGTGGTGGAGGTGACGGGACTTGCACCCGTGTACCAACGCAAGACTACCTGACTTTCTTCGCGCACAGTTTACTTTCATTTTCGCAATGACAAGATAGTAAACCAACTCGTCACTGTCTGCATCGAGAAAATTTTCAAGCTACGCCGTCTCCATGCAACCGACGTTGCTCTATTTGCGTTGTCTTACGCAGGACATCTCGTCACGCAAAAATGCGAGAGCCTACGCGCTGGCATTAAATTAGGCAGCGAATGCCATTCTCGTGGAACGGCTTGTGCTATTGTTAGCGTTTAATTTAAGTTTGCCTTGGTGACGCAGTGGGCGCTGCGACGCGCTTATCAAGTCTCCTTCAACGCCGGGCGAATCTAAAAACACCCCCATATCAGGCTCAAAAGCTATTCTATTATATACTGTTTTTCGTAAGTTGTAAACTTTTTATAGAAAAAAGTACTTGTCTTATTCGCAGAAATATTGTAAACTAATATTGTATGCGGTCTACCGCACAACTTGCAAAAATAATTTTTGGAGGATAAAAACGTGGCAACAAAAAAGTACACTTATTTGTTTAGCGAAGGCAACGCGCAAATGCGTGAAATCCTTGGCGGCAAAGGCGCGAACCTTGCAGAGATGACCAATATCGGTCTCCCCGTTCCCCAAGGCTTCACCGTATCGACGGAGGCTTGCACGCAGTACTATGAAGATGGTCGTAAGATTAACGACGAGATTAAGTCTCAAATTCTTGAGTACATCACCAAATTGGAAGAAATTTCCGGCAAAAAGTTTGGCGACAAGGAGAATCCCCTTCTCGTTTCCGTTCGTTCCGGCGCGCGCGCATCCATGCCCGGCA
>JAFLVL010000045.1 GCA_022508325.1 Clostridiales bacterium
ATTGACGTTGTGGCACGATAAGTATATGTTTTACAAAAACAAAAGTCAATAAAAAATTTGAAAATCCTCAAAAATTCGACCCATATCGACCATAAATTATTATTATCGCCCCATTTTTCAATGCAAATGGGGTAAAAAAAACAAAAACTTGGGCGTCTCGGGTGTTCGTCTTGGTAGCCTAGCGTTTCGCTACGCTTCACGATGTCTCCAAGTACGACCACCTGAGACTACATAAAAATCGGTCACAATTATGTTTGCGAAAAGTTTACGATTTGGTTGACGGTACGTTTACAATGTGTTATTATAGTCTATACTTACAGTTGTAAAGGAGCAATGTATGGATTTGCGAGAAGTCTATTTGATGGTTACCGATCATCACTACTACACCTTGGAAGATCTCAGATTCAACAAAAATTATGGCTTTCTTTTTTCTAAGGAGCAGTTTAACGAATTTGTGCAATTAAAGGATGAATTGGTAGACAACGGTAAGGAGTATATCAATAAGTTAAATCTCAAAACTTTTAATTCAAAACACTGTTTTTACGTAAAAGGGTTTTATTGGCTTGACTTACTGGAATCCTACTATTCTACCGCAGTAGAAGATTTTAAACAAAACGACAGTTTTCTTATTATAAGAAATCTTAATGACATTATTTCCTCGCGCGTTTTTTCAGAGATTGAGGGAACGTTGAGCATAGAAAATATACCAACTACGCGTAAAAGAATTAGCGAAATATACAGAAAGGCAAAGCTCGAGGACAAAAACGACATCATAATTAAAAACATGCTTGACGCAATGCAATATATAATAGTTGACAAGCCGCCCTTTACAAAAGAAAATTTGCGCAAATTGTACGACATACTAAGTCACGACTGCTTAGCCGACGAGGACAAACTGCCGCAAGGCTCCTATTATAGGAATGACGCTGTGTCAATAGACGGATTTGAAGGAGCGGACGCCGACAAAATAGACGAACTTATGGACAGCCTATTTGAATTTGCAAATAATCCTGACAATATTAAGCAACACGAGGACGCGCTACCGCATATTTGCCATTACTACATTCTGTACGTTCATCCCTATTTTGATTATAACGGTAGAACTGCGAGGATGGTCTCATTTTGGATAAGCTATATAAATAATGTTACTATTGCTCCATATTTTATTAGTGAAGCAATCAACGAAAACAAATTTGAATATTACAAAGCAATAAGAAACTCGAGAATTATGAACAACGACCTCACATATTTTTTGGGGTATATAATGGAGTCGTCGATAAAATTCAGTTTGCTGTACAAAAATTTGGAGGAAATAAAGAAAAAGTTTATCGGACGCGGCGACTTTCTTACCGCAACGGAATTGATGTATATTAAAAAAATATTGATTCACAATGCCGACGGTTATTTTAATTACAAAATGTTTCTGGAGTACATCGGCGGCAAAATGACTAAACAAGGCGCACTTAAGCTATTAGACAGATTGGTAGAATACGGCATATTGACAAAATCTCAAAACAAAAAAAAGGAGAACATATATAAGCTTGAGCAATCACTTATCGTCTACCAGTATTCAAAAAAAGATTGAGTAAAGAAAAGGTTCCCCTATGTGGGGAGCCTTTTTAAACATAAAAAAAGGACCCAACCGCTGTGAGCCACGAACATATCGGTGGCTTAGCTCATAACCGAAAGTCGCGTACTTCTACTACGACGTAAGGTTAAGGTTAGGTCTGTTTCGCCTCGCGGATTGTCGGTTCGTTTGACTTTTTGCGCGAAGCCGGACAAAAGCCCCTTCAACTCATTTCACTTCTGTTCGACGGTCAGTGTACACGCCGAATACGGGAAAATCCCTTGCCGTTCATCTTTTGTACGTAAGCAAGCGAGTGAAGCGCGGGCCGAACAAGGTGCGACTCCGAGCAAGCGTTATTGTTATTGACGCCGTCAGCCGTCAGCGAATTTGATTTGTAGTAATTATTATTATTGGCGGTACGCAGCCAAGCGGCCACAGCACACGGATACAGCTTTTGCCCTGTATCATATTACCACCAAACAAATCAATTTGCAACAATATAAATACTGTGCAATCGCTGGCGTTTGTCTTACGTAATCAGCAAGCGAGTGAAGCGCGGGCCGAACAAGGTGCGTAGCAGACACGGCATCATTGTTATTATCGCCGTCAGCCGTCAAGTTTTGAGCATTGTAGTAATTATTATTATTGGCGGTACGCAGCCAAGCAGCCACAGCACACGGATACAACCTTTGCCCGATATTATATTACCATGACGAAAGGTAATTTGCAACAATAATAATTTGTCAGTCGCTGCCGTAAGAATGTGCAGTTGGCAGGTGAGTGAAGCGCGGGCCGAACAAGGTGCTGCTCTGAACATGCATTCCAATTATTGACGCCGTCAGCCGTCAGTCCATTAGATTTGTAGTAATCATTATTATTGGCGGTACGCAGCCAAGCGGCCACAGAACACGGATACAGCTTCTGCCCTTGGGTATTATAATACCATGACAAATAGTAATTTGCAACAATAATAAATTATCAATCGCTGCCGTAAGAATATGTAGTTAGCAAGTGAGTGAAGCGCGGGCCGAACAAGGTGCGAGTCTGCTGTTTAGTTGCCATTATTGACGCCGTCAGCCGTCAGTCCGTTAGAATTATAGTAATTATCATTATTGGCGGTACGCAGCCAAGCGGCTACAGCACACGGATACAACTTTTGCCCTTGTAGGTATTATATCTATATTATTGTTTTCTAGCAAGTACATGTATTAAAAAAATGCGAATGGGTAGAAAAAAAGCCCCGCTCTGCGTAAGAGAGGAGCATTTTTTCGACCTAGGTCTTGTTTTTTGTAGATTTCACCCAACCGTTCAGGAGCTTCTTGCACTCGACGAGTTGTTTGGCTATGACTGCCGTTTGGTGCAGACTGATGGCGTTCTTGGCGCGCGCAGTCTCCGAGAAAAAGTCTACCAAGTTCAAACTTACTAGCGCGCTCTTCTGGTATTCGATACGCTTGTCGCCCTTCTCGAAATTGGCGCGGTGCAGGTTCTCTATCACGTCGACGGACGCGTTTTGCAAGCGGGTGATAATTGACCAGCGAAATTTTTTGGGGGACTTTTCCGTAATTACGAATATGTATTCAGACAGTTTTTTCGCGGCGGTGAACACCGCCATTTCTTTGTCGCGAGGAGTGTCGAAGTCGTGCAAAACGAACGGCTTTCTCCCCGCATGCTCCAACTCACCCTCCACAGCGAGTTCGGCAGCGATTTCCGTTTCTATCTCTCTCATTTGTTTTTCTTCCATTGTATTATCCTCGATTATTTTTACGATTCGTTCTCCTCTCCTAACATTGGCAATATTTTTTTGTTGATTTCCCGTTCGAACCTTACGTTGCTACCGTGGCACAAATGACCGTGCACCGCAGACATGGTACTCTTGACTCTGTCTTTGTCGATGTACCCCTCGAGGTATGCCTTCTTGAGGAGTCGCGCGCGCCAACGGAAACGGCGTTTAGTAGGTTTCTTGACTGTTTTGATTATTTTGCCCGTAGGGGTGACGTGGTATCTGTAACCGAGGTAGGTGACGCCGTTTTTCAGCGGGAAAATTTGCGTTTTGGAGTTGAGGGTCAGACCGAGCTTTGCCACGCCCTTTCTTATCTCTCCAAGCGCACTTTTCAGAAATTCCTTATCCTCGTGTACGGCAACGAAGTCGTCCATATACCGCGAATATACGCGCAGGCCCAGCTGTTCCTTGGCAAGTCTGTCGACAGGGTCGAGGTAGTACATGCCGAATATTTGGCTGGACTGGTTGCCGATGGGGATACCGCGTTCGGTCTTGTCGCCAACGCCCAACGAATCCAAGCCGTATTTGGCGAGGTAGTTGGGCGCGGTGTGAAAGCTGTCTATGACGTAGGCGACGTATTCGCGCAGTTTCTCGTCGAGTATTTGCGAGCAGATTGTGTGCTTCAACTGCGCGTGCGGTATGGACGGAAAATATTTCAATATGTCGCATTTCAGAAAGTAGCCCTCTACGCCGTGTCGGGAAATGAAGCCGTGTAGCATCTTCTCGAAACGCCTGAGGGCGAAGTGCGCGCCTTTGCCCTTCTGACATACGCAGTTGTCTATGATTGCGCGTCTGGTGAAGTAGGGCGCAAGCACTTGGTCGCAGAGAACGTGTTGCACCACCCTGTCGGAGTAGTACAAGGTCTGTATTTGCCGCTTTTTCGGTTCGTACACGGCGAAAGCGTGGTAGTTGCCCAGCTTGTACGTGCCGCTTTGTAGCTTGGTGTACAGGTCGTACAACCGTTCCGTCATGTTAAGCTCGAAACGCACCACCGGTCTCTTCGTCCGCTTGCCTGCCCGTCCGTGCAGGTGCGCGCGGTACAGCGACTCATACGAAAATACTTCGTCGAAAGTCTTGGTTATCATTGGTTTATACCTAATATACTTATACCTTATATAAAAATACAAATTTAACTATTTAATTCTAATTTCTTATAATCTATCTTTCCGAAATCGGTGCGTGGCATTCGGTCGAGCACCTCTACGAAATAGGGCACGGCGTAGGGCATCAGGTTGGCTTTGCAGATATCGGTTATTTCTTGCCTGACGCGCTCGGGCGCTACTTGTCTGTTCAGCGTGACGAATACCTTGACAAATTGTTTGCCGTCCACGCGAACGCCCACGGCGCACGTTTCGGCAACGAAATCCAGCTTAGCTACGCACGCCTCTATCTGAGCGGGGAATACGTTGACAGCGGCAATCTTTAGAGAACGCTTTTTGCGGTCGACCACGCGCAAATATCCGTCGTCAAGGCAGCCCATATCGCCCGTCTTGACCCAGGTCTTGCCGTCCTTTGCCACCAAGCAATCGTCGCCGTCGAGGTAGCCGCTCATAACGCCGCCGCCTGTGACGGCAATCTCGCCTATCTCGCCGTCGGCAACGGCATTGCCGTCGTCGCCCCATATCTCCACGAAGCCGCCCGGCATGGGTCTGCCACAGCTTTCCTTTCGGTAGTAGTCGTAATTGTTGACTATGCACACGCCGCACATCTCGGTGAGGCCGTAGCCGCGCATAAGTTGGGCGCGAGTGCCGTATTTGTTAAGAATTGCGTTCACGCGTTCGACGAGATTCTCTTCGCAGACGTCGCCGCCACACCATATTACGTCGAGGTCGGCTAGTCCACTGTTGTCCAACGTGCCGTCGGCGAGCATCTTTTTGAGCATGGCGGGCACAACGCTCCAACCGCGTATTTTGTATTTTTTGAGGTATTTTTTGACGGTTTTCGTGTCAAATTTCGGCACGATGACCAGACTGTACCCCACCCAAAGCGGGCCGTGCATTGCCGAACACAGGCCGTAGGCGTGAAATACAGGCAGAGTCGCCAGTTGGTATTCGCCGTGCTTAACCTCGGGGTGGTACATGGCTTTCATACCGTCGCACACGCCGTTGAAGGCGGCGTTGGTGAGCTTGACAATCTTGGGCTGACCGCTTGTGCCGCCGCTGTGCATGTAGCAGAGCAAATCGTCGCCTTTGCCGACAATTTCCGTTACTACACCGTTGCCTTGACGCAAAAGTTGCCTGTACGTGGCGATTTTGGGCAGTCTTTTGCCCGAAAAATGCGAATATAATGCAAAAACAGGCTTTCTCACCGTCACGTAATCGGCGATACTGCACCTGACGAGCGTCTGATTGAGCGTCAGGAGCGGTTTCTCGTCCTTGACGGTCGCGTCGTAAAAGAGCAAAACCTTGGAGTGTGTCTTTTTGAGGTTCTCGGAGAGCAGGTTGACAGGCACAAGAGGGTGAATGACGTTGGCTACGAGTCCAAGCTTTGAACAGGCGTAAAATGCCGCAAGAGATTGCGGGCAAGAGGGCAAATACAGCGTTACGACGTCGCCCTTTTTCAATCCGAGCGTGACAAAAGCGCCGGCGAGCTTCTCAACGTCGGCAACAAAGCAAGATATTGGCAATTTGTGACCGTAATAGACGATTTCGCCGTCACGGTCACAGCCTGTAAGCAAATATTCGTAACAAGTTGACATTTTACAGTAATGGAATAACGCAGAGATAGCAGATGTCTTTGCGTTCGGCGGCGTCGCCCTCGGCTAGTACGAAGGCTTTCTTGTGCACTATGCCGCCCGCGAGCTTAACAAGCTCTTCCAGTCCTTCAAGACTGTTGCCTGTGGACACTACGTCGTCGACAATTCCCACCTTTTTGCCGCGGAGTAGCTCGGCGTCATCGTGAGAAAGGTACAGTTTCTGAGGATTGCCCGTAGTGATACTGCTATTTATCGTGACTTCAAGTCCGTCCTGCATGTAAAGTTTCTTGGACTTGCGCGCAACGGCGTAATAGGTATGACCAAGCTCCCGCGCCATGACGTGGGTGAGCTGTAAGCCCTTGCTTTCGGCGGTTATAAGCACGTCGCAGTCGGAAACAAGCTTTGCAAGCTCCTTGCCGCAGTGTTCGGTCAGCACTACGTTGCCGTGCAGGTTGAAAAAGGCAATATTTACGCCGCTGGGTAGAGGCATTATTGGCAAATCTGCCGTCATTCCGTTGATGTTTACTTGATAGTACTTCATTGTGCACCTCTCATTAGTTGTTTTGCGCGCGAATGTATTTGCGCAGCTGGCGTTTGTTTTTGCACGGTAGCAATTTTTGACCGTTTGCGTACAGCAATATCACGTCGTCGCCACTGACGAAATAGCCCTTCTCTGCCAATTCGAACATCGGCGTGTCGGATAGCGAATCGGAGTAATAGGTCGCAAGCGGCTCTTCGCCGAAAATCTCCCTGTACGACTCCACTTTTTGCTCGGCGTAGACGTGCTCTCCGAGCAACCGCGCGCTTCGCGGGCTTAATGGCGACCCAACGCACCTAATTCCCAGCCGTCTGCACGCCTCTTCTACGAGAAACTGCGGTGACGCGGAGATCACTACGTCGTCGTCACGCCTCTGCGCAAGATACCATGCCTTGATATGCTTCATGTTCTTGTCCCAGAACCTCGCGGCAAATCTCTCCGTACGCGGCACGAGCGCCACAAACCAGGAAATCATGTGCAGATAGCGATTTTTGTTGAGAATACGCACCGCTCGCAACATAAACGCCACGATTAGCACGGGAATAAATAGTATCAGATAGGGCAAACGCACCGAGCAAAACATGGAAAACCTAACCATGCTGTTGCCCTTCAATATCGTATCGTCGAAGTCATAACCGTTCATGGCATTATTGTACCACACATTGCGACAATTTACAAGTGGTATTAGGCTCGGGTATTCGTCTGTGGACTTAGAGCTACGCTATGCGCCACAGCCGAACACCCTCGCCTGCTTAATAATTGCCGCTAACAAGTCAGGCAGAGTAGTTTTTTGTTGAGACGGCACATTTTTGTTGACAATTAAATTTCCGTGCGGTATAATATCTTAGCAAAATAAATATGCGCCCTTAGCTCAATTGGATAGAGCGTTGGTCTACGGAACCAAAGGTTAGGGATTCGAGCTCCTTAGGGCGCGCCACAAAAATACGACTGCAAGATTGCAGTCGTATTTTAATTTTTAGAAAGTGCTGTTGTTTTGTTAAATATTTAAATTGTGTTTTTGATGTCTGGATATTGTTATTATTTAATCTTTTTGCCGTCGGAGAAGGCGTTGCCTACCTTTGCGCCGAGTACGCGGTAGTCGTGTTGCGCAGAGTTGTACGCGATGATGTTTGCTTTGCCAAGGTCTACGTTGCCTTTCTCGTCTAAGACGCTCTCGTCCGCGCTGACGTTGACTATATCGCCGACGATTATGCCGTCCTCGTTGACGTGGTTCAACACGCACTCGATTGCTAGCGGGAAATCTACAAGCAACGGCGCGTCAACATGTTCGCTCTTTGCTGTCTTTAAGTTGCACTTCGCGAGCTTATTTGGCACGTCGTTCGCCGACACGATACCGACGTAGTCCGCCTCCACCACGTGCGCGGCGTCGGCAAAGCTGACGGTGAAAGCTTTCTTAGCGAGAATATTTTTCGCCGTCTTATGGTCGTCGGACAGACACAGCATCACCTGATTCGTATCGTAGACACCGCCCCAAGCGGCGTTCATAGCGTCGGGGTTGCCCTTTTCGTCGTAGGTGCCAATAATTAGAACAGGGCAGGGGAATACCCAGGTCTTTTTGCCAAAATTTTTTCTCATAGTTAGCTCCTTTTAGTTTGTTGTTTGTATTGTAACACTTAATTCGGCGCGACGCAATAACAAGGACAAAAAAATGAATAATTTCCGCGTTAGTTTGACAACACGGAAATGCAAGCGTATACTATTGTTAGAAAAAACGTGAGGTAAACACAATGAAACAAGCGTTAATCGTAGTAGATATGTTAAACGACTTTATCACAGGCGCGTTGAAATGCGACAGAGGCGTGGCAATCGTGCCGCAAATGACGCAACTCGTTGACGGTGCGAGAAAAGCGGGTATTCCCGTCATCTTCACCAATGACGCGCACGTAGAAGGCGTCGACCATGAGTTGACACATTGGGGCGTACACGCAATGGCGGGCACGCATGGCGCGGAAGTTATACCCGAATTGAAGGTCGGCAACAGGGATTACGTCGTCACTAAGCGCAGATTCAGCGCATTTTTCCACACGGACCTAGACCTTTTGCTCCGCGAACTAGGCGTTGATACGCTAATCGTTGCAGGCTTGCAAACACATATCTGCGTACAGCACACTATTGCCGACGCCTACTATCTCGGCTACAACGTAATTGTGCCGAAAGACGCAACCGACTGCTTCACGCAGGAGATATACGACTACACTATCAAATATCTCGCCGATATTTACGGCGCACAAATCTCCGACGTAGACACTCTAATAAAGTCTTGGAAAAGTTAAGTAATTTTGAATTGACAATACCTCAGTCGCTTTCAGCGACAGCTCCCCTTATACAGAGGAGCCTTTTTCTTGTTTCTCAAACTTATCAAAACCAATGAACACATTTGAGCGAGAGAGTGCATATGGAGTTAATGCGCGAACAGAAAAGCGAAAATATGTGAAAAGCTCGGGCGTGTACCGAGCTTTTCTCCTTGCGGGGATGCTGGGCATGCGCTCGCTTGAAAACCTTCACCGTAGATGAAACTCCCCGGCGAAAGTCTAAAAAAGATAAGGACGCATGTGGCGTCCTTACTTGTTAGTTCGACCGCGTGCTTGTCACGCGCGTTTGGTCGGAGTTATCTGTATCTGAATATCGGTTCTGTGTGGTCACGGGTTGCGCATTTGTTGACAAAGTTAATCATATAACGGTGGTAGCGCGTAAAGGTCTGCGCGATGGTGAGCACAATTTCAACGATGCGCATGTCGGGATCGCTCTCCGTCACATATTCGTCGTAGTTGAGGGAGAATTCTCTCTTCAATTTCTTGCGTAAGTCGGCGTTGGCTTCATCAAGGGGATGTCCCAGGGAGCGCGCGACGCCACGCATTTTGTGCGGACCGTGGCACAGTCCGACGTTAGGGCATTTGTCGATATGGTGCATAAGAGTGTTATTCAACTTACTCAAAACGTACACTTTGCCGTCTTTGTAGTAGGCATTTACGTCGCGAACCTCAACCTCTCCGTCGGCCGCCGAACCCAAGCTCATCTCCATGACGTGCCCGAAGTTTTCTTCCATAACCTCCAAGCCTCTCGTAAATACGCGTTCTTGCTCCATGCGCTACCTCCATGTCGATATATTCTATTTATATTCTAACATCGCCGATAACATAAGTCAATATGCAACTTGAAATTTGCGTGCTAATCATTCAGACAAAGTACATGCAATGGGTCGAAATTAGTTCCTTACACAAATTGGCAAACGTATCAAGTGCAGGCAACTCTTTGCCAAGCACATAGCACGAAACGATCTGTTTAGATAGGTTTAGCTTTCTAGCAATTTCCGATTGCGTCAGTCCACATTCTTTAATTTCTTTCTGTAAATTTTTTCTTATTTGGTCTAATGTAATCATTACTATATCACTTAGGCCTGTTAAATATCAGACAAACCAAGTAAATAGTCCGAGGTACAATCCAAGTATCGGCACAAAACAACTATCTGCGATGCCTTTGGTTCATTTGCCCCACTGCACCAATTTGAAACTGTTTGTTTACTCAATTTCAAATCTTTTGCCAGACGATACATCGTTATATTGTTTAGTTCT
Source organism: Clostridiales bacterium (assembly GCA_022508325.1). Classification (GTDB taxonomy): domain Bacteria; phylum Bacillota; class Clostridia; order Christensenellales; family CAG-314; genus Fimimonas. Next base: position 10,174 of record JAFLVL010000045.1, read on the forward strand.
AGTTCTTTTTTCAATCTTTCTGCAAACATAAGACACCTCGCATAGATATTATGCTAAAAAGTTGGACTAAAAGATTGACAAGTCCAATTTTTTAGACTATTGTATAGAGGTCTAATTTATTGGACCAGTCAATTATTTAGGGAGGAAATAAAAAATGGTAAAAACAGAACTGTCTGCAAAATATATCGAGGAGAATAATTTATCAAGAACAAAATTCTGTCAAATTTGCAAAATTAGTACAACCACATTAAAAAAGATAATGAATAATGATGGAATTTTCAGAATAACAGCACTTTTCAAAATTGCAAGAGTATTAAACGTATATATTCACGAACTGTTTAAGTAAATGAAAAAAGGATGCGGGCAGCATCCTTCCATTTTTCAACAAAGAATATATTTACACTCTGTCACATTAGAGGTAATTTTCTATGCAGGCGAGTGTGTTCGGCACATCTTGCCATAAATCATCTTAGAGAAAATCTCTTACGGAGACGAGTGTGTTCGAAGTTGGGCGCATTGGCTCGCCACTAGCGTCCCAACTCGAATACCCGA
>JAFLVL010000046.1 GCA_022508325.1 Clostridiales bacterium
TGCGACATACTGCTTACTCGGCGAAAAGCGAAATTAAAAAACTCCGACGATTCACCAGTGAACTGTAAAAGTAATGTTGCCCTAAACGTTATTTCTTAGCGGTCTTAGGACGTTTTGCGCCGTACTTGCTGCGAGATTGCCTGCGGTTTGCTACGCCGGCAGTGTCGAGTGTACCACGAATGATGTGGTAACGAATACCGGGCAAATCGCGAACTCTGCCGCCGCGAATCAGAACAACGCTGTGCTCTTGAAGGTTGTGACCTTCACCGGGGATGTAGCACGTTCCTTCCATACCGTTGGTACGGCGTACGCGCGCAATCTTACGAAGAGCAGAGTTGGGCTTTTTGGGAGAAGTCGTTGTAACATTCAAGCAAACGCCACGCTTTTGAGGACAGCTGTCCAAAAGGGGTGACTTGCTCTTCTCGGCTTCACTTCTTCTACCTTGTCTGATCAACTGGTTAATTGTTGCCATGTTTTACCTCCTTTCAATAGTGAATTGTCGGAACTCATTAACAGAGTTTCATTCGGTATATTATTGCCAACTGTACGCTATTTTAGTATTCCAACTGCGCCCGAGGGCACGTCGATGTTGTAGCGCGCAGAAATCTCATTCATAGTGCCGTTGAGCTTATAGGCAACGCCCGCAAGCTTTGCGACCTCTATAAGACTTGAGATATAACTCGCTTCGGCATCGACTGCGATAATGATTTCCGCGATATTATTTTTCTTCAATTCACGCAGAATCTGTCGCCTGCCGATTACTACATTAGACATACTATTAGCCATAAAACACCAACGTATATTCTATCAAAAGATAGTAAAGCAGTCAAGCGATTTTGCACCACTTGACTGCTAAGGAATTTAATAATTATATTATTTAAGTATAGTTGTAATACAATAGTTAACTATGCACTACGTTTCCAAAAATAATTGCGATACGTGCTTGTTAGATAATACGCTGCAGTTGTTTCACTATCCAATCCAGTTATAGTAGTTCCTCTTGTTGCACTTGCACTATCCGCATACCACCAACCATTGGGATTTTCAAACGTTACACTCTTCAGACTACTGCAATTGAAAAATGCGTACTGACCTATTGAGGTTACGCTTGACAGTATTGTGATACTTGTCAAACTACTGCATCCGGAAAATGCATACATACCTATCGATGTAAGCTTGCTGCCTTCTGCGAATATTACGCTCGTCAACTCACTACAATCATCAAATGCGAACTGACCTATTGAGGTTACACTCGACGGTATTGTGATATTTTTTAAATTGCTACAATTTTGGAATGCATAATCCGATATTGACGTAAGTCTTATGCCTGCTCCAAATGTTACTGTAGTCAGACCACTGTACCAGAACATGCGCTTCCCTAATGATTCTACAGTCGACGGTATTGTGATACTTGTCAAATTACTACAATTGGAAAATGCACAATCACCAATAGTTGTTACATAAAGCATTGTGATACTTGTTAGTTCTGTGCAACCAGAAAATGCATAATTACCTATTGACTTTAAATTCCATGGCAATATTATACTTGTAAGACTACTGCAACCATAAAATGCATAATCAGCAATTGATGTACAATTTGTAATTATCACTTCTTTCAACGAGGTAGTTATATTCTTATTATAAGTATACGAATCCTCACCGAAAATGTAGCCAAAGTGAGTGTTACTTGTTCCGTTTTTAGTCGACCCAACAAATGGTAGTGTTATGCTTTCAAGATTCCCGCAATTACGAAATGCTCCATAACCTATTGACGTTACGCTCTGGGGTATAGTGATATCTGTCAGGCTACTACAACCATTGAATGCATAACTACCTATTGATGTAAGTTTACTACAATCTGATAATGTTACATTTGTCAGCTCACTGCAACCTGAGAATGCAGCCTCTCCTATCGATGTAAGTTTACTACAATCTGATAATATTACATTTGTCAGCTCACTGCAACCTGAAAATGCATAACTACCTATTGATGTTACGCCTTCCATTGTGATACTCGTAAGTTTACTGCAACCGTAAAATGCACTTCGACCTATTGCTCCACCGGGTACTGTAATACTTGTCAAACTACCACAATTATTGAATGCATACTCGCCTAAAGATTTAAGTTTACTATCTTCTTCAAATGTTACTGTTGCCAGATTAGTGCAGTCAGAAAAGGCATAAGAACCTATTGATGTATTGATGCCTTTTTCAAACGTTATGTTTGTGAGACTACTCCAACCATAAAACACATAATCATTGATTGCAGTAACTGTATTGGGAATATGCAAATCGGTTGTAAGTTCATTGTTAATGTACAAATTGTGCACATAGTAAAGCGGGTTAGCTTCTTTTCCATTGAAATTAATGTTACACCAAGCTGCTAGGTCGGTTATATTTAAAACAGTGAGATTGCTACAACCATAGAATGCAGCGCTCATGATTGATGTTAAACTTTTCGGTATTGTTATCCTTTGTAAATTATTGCAACCATAGAATGCATAAGCACCGATTGACGTGCAATCCGTAATTATCACTTCTTTTAAAGAAGTTGGTACGAAACTACCATTGTCATTATATTTACTTGCGCCAAAAATGTAACCAAAATGAGTGGCACTTGTTCCGTCTTTAATAAGTCCGACAAACGGAAGTGTTATTGTTGCAATATTGTTGCAACCGAAAAATGCAGAAATACCTATTGTTGTTACACTTGTTGGTATCGTGATACTAGTCAGTTTACCACAATTTTGAAATGCATAGCTACCTATTGATGTTATTCCCTCGAGCATTGTGATATTTGTCAGGTTACTGCAATCATAAAATGCATAGCTCCGTATTTTACCACCGGGTATTGTAATACTTGTCAAACCACTACAACCTCTAAATGCAGATTGACCAATAGAAGTTACGTTCGAGGGAATTGTTATACTCGTCAGATTAGCACAAGCATAAAATGCATAATCACCAATTGATGTACAATCAGTAATTACCACTTCTTTCAATGAATTTGGTACATAGCTGCTATTATCAGAAAACTTAGTAGCGCCCCAAATATAACCTAACCAAGTGTTGTTTGTTCCATCTTTGGTTGCTCCGACAAAGGGGAGTGTTATTTTTGCAAGACTATTGCAACCGTAAAAGGCAGAACCGCCTATTGAATCGCAATCTGTAACCGCCACCTCTGATAAAGACGTAGGCACGTATTCATTATTCTCCTCATACTTAGACGCACCGAAAATGTAGCCGAAGTGAATGTTTGTTGTTCCGTTTTTAGTTGCTCCAACAAACGGAAGTATTATTCTTTCAAGACTGCTGCAATCGGAAAATGCACCGAAACCTATTGACGTTACGCTTGACGGTATTGATATACTTGTCAGACCACAGCCGTTAAATGCATAACTACCTAATGATTGTACGCCTTCTGGAATAACACTATTTCTACAACCGCGAATCAATTGTTTGGTACTAATTGCTATTAAACAATCGTCTTCACTGTAATATACTGCATTGCCACTTTGCACGGATATGCTTTCAAGATTACTGCAATCGGAAAGTGCTCCTTGAGCTATTGATGTTACGTATTCAGGAACAACCAGTTCAGCAATTGTGCTGTCAATTATTCCAGATATTGTACAAGTGGTTGCCGTTGAGGTGAAGATAAAATTGCTCATTTCTGCTGCCACTTCAACTTTTGCAGTAATAGTACAATCTTCGTCAGTCATTGTGTATGTGTAGGTCGAGGTGTCGGCAACTTTTTGTTCACCTATGTACCACCCTTCAACGATATAACCTAAGTTGGTAGTTACTGTAAGAGTTACTTTGTCGCCTACTTTGTAAGTATTTGACAATCCGTTAACTGTTCCTTCGTCACAGACAACTGTTACCTTGCTCCAACGCGCCTCAAAGGAAAGCGCTTCTAAACCCATGGTAAACGTGTAGCTCAGTTCATTTGTGAGTTGCGTTTCGCCGTCAAACCAACCAATCCAAGTGTAACCGACGTTGGTCTTTGCCGTGATGGTGACTTGCGAATTGTAGTTGTGTGAGCCGCCACCCGAAACTGTACCGGCATCGGAATTATTGCGCGAGAGAGTTACGGTACTGCTATCGCCTGTCCAACGAGCCGTTGCCATCTGATCGTGTGTGTAGTTCCATGCGTTTACGCTCTTGCCATTGCTATAGGTAATTCTCGTACTGCCTATGTACCAACCGTCAAAGGTGTAATGTTCACGCGTAGGCACAGGCAAAGTAAAGCTACTGTCATACGTTACAGTTTTGGTTGTGCTATCGAGCTCGTCGCCCTCATTGACGTCCAAGGTTACAGTGTAGGTATTTGCCCTTTTGTTAGCGTACAACGACGTACTTTGCCACAAAATACCCGACGTAAAAGCATTGCCGTTGGCGTCTTGCCAGGTTGCAAGAGTGTAACCAGTAAAGTCCGAGGTGTAGCTTGCTGTATACTCGTACCCGGCGTAGGCTTTGTCAGTTTTGAGAAGGTTATCGCCGTCGTAGAAAGATACGGTTATTGCGAAGCTGCGAAAAACTGTAAGCGTATAAGTATTTACCTGAGTACCGTCGGCAGAGGTGACCACGATGTAGAACACGTTACTGCCACTGCGCAGAGCGCCAGACGCGCCCACTGCTACCTTGGTGGGGATTTCCGTTTGTCCCAACATATCGTAGTACAGCTTCCAAGTTGCGCCATCACTGCAGACAACCTTATTGGACAGTCCAACGCTATCGACAGTTTCGGCTACAACCAACAAGACTTCTGTGCCGTCTATACTTGCGCCCTCCACGCTGAATAGGGCGGCTGCCGCTTGATTCCACTGCGCGTACAGCGTCGTATCGGACGTAACGGTATCTTCGTCAAACTTCCACATGTCCGAGCCGCTTTTATTTTTTGCCCAACCTGCAAATGTGTAATTGGTACGCGTGGGTGAAGTGGGCGCGGTCAGTTTGCTGCCCTCGTTAACCTCTTGCGTAAAGGTATTTCCGTCGGCAAATGCACCGCCGTTAGCGTCATAAGTGACGATTACTTTAGTCTTTGTAGTATTGTTATTGCCACCGTTTTGTGACGGATTGTGTAGTCCGCCACAAGCCGCAAGAATTGCCACAGACATTGCAAAAACTAATACCAGTAGCAAAATTACGAGCTTTTTTGTGCGTTGCATCATTTTTAACCTCCAAATAAGATTTCCCACATAACATTATAATCTAACTATTAGTTAGATGTCAAGACAGATTTCTTACTACAAGTAAGGAAATAGGATGGGAAAACTAACCAATGGTTATGATAACAATATGTACGAGAAATTTAAGAAAAGGTTAAAAGAAGAGATAAAATTGTCGGGAATGACGACAAAAGAATTGGCGGAAAAGGTGGGAGTAACAGATCCTATGATTACGCAATACTACACCACCGATAAATTACCAAGCGTGCCCACCTTTGAAAAGCTGTGCCGCGCCTTAGACGTTTCCGCCGATTACCTATTGGGACTTACAGACGAATAATCTAAATATATATGTTAGTTAAAAGCAAAACAGCCAAGTGGTTCACTTGGCTGTTTTTTATTTCCATATATCTTGATTATTTCTTATAATACATTTGATTTTTGCTTGTGGGTTTGTCGGGTATTGTCATGCCTATAAGCCCTGCTTCTATCGCGGGTATTAGATAGTTGTTGCGAAAACCGTCGCGATTTTTCAATCCTAATTTTTCCATAAGTTGTTTCGCCGTCTGCGGATATGTTTCTATCACTTCCATAAGCCTACTTATCTGCACACTTATGTGACTGTAGTGAGCTTGCGCGTCGGTTAATATGCCGTTAATTGCGACGTCAATCACTTCTAGCATAAATTCAACGAACGCGTTGCTTTTACCTTCCGCAGTTGAGCGCGAAATTGCCTGATAATAACGCTCCTGATTTTCCTTGATAATACTTTCAATGGGTATCCACTTGAATATCGGTTTCCAATTGGCAAGCAACGCCGTCTGCCATAGTCGCCCCATACGACCGTTGCCGTCTGTAAATGGGTGAATGAACTCAAATTCGTAATGGAACACACTCGAACGAATGAGCATGTGAATGTCCGAGCTTTTGCACCAGTCAAACAACCTATATACAAGCTCATTGAGCATATTTGCAGGCGGGGCAGCGTGAATAAGCTTTCCGCTACTGTCAAATACGCCTACACCACTGCTACGAAAATACCCTGCATTGATTGTAAGTCCCTCCATCATTACACCATGTGTAGAAAGCAAGTCATCTACACTAAATGGGTCAACTTCTTCCAGTTTTTCGTAAGCTCTACTCGCATTCTTTACTGCTAAAATATCGTCGGCGGCACCAACAACGCGTTTGCCGTCCAATACGTCCGTTACTTGGTCAATATTTAACAAATTATTTTCTATTGCAAGAGATGAATAAATGCTTTTTATGCGGCTAACCTTGCGTAGCCTGGGTATTTTTTCCAGTTGATTGACGCCATTTAGCCTGCCAATCTTTTCCATAATGCTCGCGGCAAGTTCCAACATTTTATTTGTTACGTCAAACGGTGGTTGATAGCACATAGCAGTAACTCCTTTGCTTTACTTTATATCAAAAATGTCTTTTTGTCAATTATCTTGCATATTATCTTGCATATTATTCCCCATGCTGTGTTACAATACACAAAAAAGCCAAGCGTTATGCTTGGCTTTTTGCTTTTAATTCGAAGTTTAACAAAGTATTGCGTTGCTTATGTCGCATCAATCTTCGTCTATATCGTCGTCGGCGGTTTCAATGCGGGGAACGAGTTCCATTTCGCGGTACTGTTGCAAACCCGTACCTGCCGAAATCATCTTGCCGATGATTACGTTCTCTTTCAGTCCGTACAGCGGGTCACACTTGTTCTTGATTGCCGCCTCCGTCAAAACGCGTGACGTCTCTTGGAAGGACGCGGCGGACAGGAAGCTGTCGGTCGCCAAGCTTGCCTTGGTAATACCGAGCAAAATGCGCTTTGCTGATGCGGGTCTCAGGTCGTTGTCCAACGCCTTGTTGTTCTCTTCGTCAAACTTGAAGATATCTACAACTTCGCCGGGGAGCATATCTGTGTCGCCTGCGTCCTCTACGCGAACCTTGCGGAGCATCTGTCGGACGATGACTTCTACGTGCTTGTCGTTGATTTCAACACCGTTGGAGCGGTAGGTTGCCTGAACTTCCTTGACGAGGTACTCCTCTACTGCGTGCAGACCCTTTGTCGACAAGAGGTCTTGCGGGTAGATTGAACCCTCGGTCAAAGGTGTGCCGCTCTCCACAACGTCGCCGTCGTGTACTCTGATACGCAGAGTGTAAGGAATGGGATATTCCTTGACGTTGCCGCTGGCGTCGGTCACTTGAACGACCTTCTTCTCGGTGTTGGTAGGAATTGTAACCGTGCCGTTGACTTCGCAGATGATTGCGCACCCCTTGGGTTTACGCGCTTCGAAAAGCTCCTCTACGCGGGGCAAACCTTGCGTAATATCGTCGGCTGTTGCAACGCCGCCGGTGTGGAACGTACGCATTGTAAGCTGTGTTCCCGGTTCACCTATCGACTGCGCGGCAATGACGCCTACTGCTTCGCCGAGGTTTACAGGCTTGCCTGTTGCCATATTGCTACCGTAGCACTTACAGCAAACGCCGTGTTCACTGCGGCAGGTGAGAACAGTTCTCATATACAGTTTCTCAATGCCTGCGTTGACGATTTCCGTAGCGAGGTCGTCGGTTATCATAGTGTCGCCGTGGCAAATAAGCTCGCCTGTTCTCGGGTCAACTACGTCGTCGATGACGTACTTGCCGATGATACGGTCTCTGAAATGTTCGATAAATTCGTTATTTCCCGAACCGCGGAACGCCTCAATCCACATACCCTGCGGACGAGAACCAGCCGAGCAGTCCTCTTCGCGAACGATAACGTTCTGCGCAACGTCTACGAGACGGCGTGTCAAATAACCCGAGTCTGCGGTTTTAAGCGCGGTATCTGCCATACCTTTGCGTCCGCCGTGTGAGGAAATGAAGTATTCGAGTACGGAAAGTCCTTCGCGGAAACATGCCTTAACGGGCAACTCAATAGTACGTCCCGAAGGATCGCTCATCAAGCCGCGCATACCGCAAAGCTGACGAATCTGGTTCATACTGCCGCGGGCGCCCGAGTGAGACATCATCCAAATGGGGTTGTCCTCTTCCATGACGTCTTGCACCAGCGATTCAACTTCGCTAGCGGCGTCCTTCCAGACGTCGATAACTGATTTGTAGCGCTCGTTTTCCGTCAACAAACCTTCGTCGTAGCTGTCTTCGATGGCAATAACCTTCTTCTCGGCGTCGGCAAGAATTTGCTTCTTTTGCTTTGGCACGTGCATATCGAACACGCTGGTCGTCAGACCGCTGACTGTCGAATACTTGTAGCCCAATGTCTTCACGTTGTCCAACATTACTGCCGTGGGGGTTGTACCTCTACGCTTAAAGCACTTCTCGACAATCTTACTAAGTTGCTTTTTGCCAACTACGTATTTGTCGGGGTTGCCAATCACGTCCTTGGTCAGCTCCATGGGAATACCGAGCGTGCGTCTCTCGAGTTCTCTTTGCGCGAGCAGTTCTGGGTCGCGAATGGACTCGTCTTCCTTTTCGGCAGAACTGTCGGCGTAATCGTAGTAGATAGCCTGACAGAAAATCAGTCTGCCAACCGTCGTCCAAATCTTGCGTCCGTCTTTAAGTTGAATGTTGACTACCGTGTGTAACGTAATGTCGTGATTGACGTACGCCTCATAAGCTTCGTCAAAACTGCTGTAATACTTAGCCTTACGCAGTAACGCTACTTCTTCTTCCGTCAAAGCGCGTTGGTGTCTCGTCTCGTCGTAGAGTTCGATAATTTTCTTGGTTTCTTCTACGTTGCAACGAACGGTTGTGAGGTAGTAGCAGCCTAGAACCATGTCCTGCGAGGGAGAAATAACAGGTTTGCCGTCGGACAGCTTCAAAATGTTGTTTGCGGCCAACATGAGGTATCTTGCCTCGGTCTGTGCCTCGATACTGAGAGGTACGTGCACTGCCATTTGGTCGCCGTCGAAGTCGGCGTTGAATGCGGTACATGCCAGTGGGTGCAATTTGATTGCTCTACCCTCGATAAGTACAGGTTCGAACGCCTGAATTGACAATCTGTGCAACGTCGGCGCGCGGTTGAGCATTACGGGGTGGTCTTTGATGACACCTTCCAAGATATCCCAAACCTTTGCGTCTGCGCGTTCTACGCGTTTTTTCGCTTGCTTTACGTTGTGGCATTGACCTTGCTCGACGAGCTTCTTCATAACGAAGGGCTTGAACAGCTCCAACGCCATTTCCTTCGGAATACCGCATTGGTGAAGTTTCAATTCGGGACCAACGACGATAACCGAACGTCCGGAGTAGTCTACGCGCTTACCGAGTAGGTTCTGACGGAAACGTCCTTGCTTACCGCGAAGCAATCCCGACAGAGACTTCAACTCGCGGTTGCCTGCGCCTGTTTGGGGACGCTTGCTGCGGCTGTTGTCGAGTAAGCTGTCTACAGCGTCCTGGAGCATTCTCTTCTCGTTGTTGATAAGAATCTCAGGAGCGTTAATCTCAATCAGTCTCTTCAAACGGTTGTTACGGTTGATAACACGTCTATACAGGTCGTTGAGGTCGCTGGTTGCATATCTGCCACCGTCAAGAGGCACCATTGCGCGAAGTTCTGGCGGCAATACCGGCAACACCGTCAAAATCATCCATTCGGGGCGATTGCCGCTCTTTCTGAACGCTTCAACTATGTCCAAACGCTTGATTGCGCGTACTTTCTTTGCACCTTGGTTGGTTTTTGCGAGAATGTCGCGTAGTTCTTTGCTCTCTGCTTCCAAGTCGATATTTTGAAGCAGTTCGCGTACAGCCTCTGCGCCTGTTCCCGCGCGGAAAGCAAGATCTGCATTTTCTCTGGCTCTGGCTTGCGCCTCGCGATATTCGCTCATGGAGAGGATTTGCTTATATTGCATACCGCTCTTCATCGGGTCGATTACAACGTAGCTTTGGAAATTAATCAGTTGTTCAAGGTATTTGGGAGACATGTCGAGAATAAGACCCATTCTCGACGGTGTGCCTCTGAAATACCATATATGCGATACAGGCGCGGCAAGCTCAATGTGACCCATGCGCTCGCGGCGAACCTTGGATTTGGTGACCTTTACGCCGCACTTTTCGCATACTATGCCTTTGTAGCGATTTTTCTTATATTTACCGCAGTGGCACTCATAGTCCTTCACCGGTCCAAAAATTCTTTCGCAGAACAGACCGTCTTTTTCGGGCTTTTGCGTGC
>JAFLVL010000047.1 GCA_022508325.1 Clostridiales bacterium
CCGAAAAAACGTTGAAAGTCTTTTTCAAAATGTTTTCCCTCCTTGTTAGTTGTACGCTTAGTATGAGGAGGATTTGCGATAATATACATATTGAATTAGAGGTGAGGGTATTCCCCGCAAAAAAGCTCCGACTGCAAGGACAGCAGTCTGCAGAAAATTTTGCGTGAAACACCCTCACCTCTCCATAAATTTCTTGGTAAACTAATTTTCTTCTACTTCAATTTTGTACTGACGCACTACTGAGTTCACTGTGTCAAACCCATAACCGCGGCCAAGTAGGTAACGTTGAAGATTTTGTAGTGTCTTGATTGTGGTAGGTTTGTTCTTCAAATAACGCTCGGCAAGGCGCGTGGCGTTAGACAACGCCTGTCCATCATCTGTCACCGCGTATTCCTCTGCGCGAGAGACCGCTATGCCCTTCTGTATCAGCTCCTGCTTGAGCCGCCTATCGCCCTTGGTTGCGGCGTTGCGTTCGACATAAAGCTTGGCATAGGCGTCGTCGTCTATGTAGCGATATTCTTTGAGCTTGGCGACGACGTAGTCCACTACACGACTGTCGTAGCCCTTCTTTTCGAGGTAGTCGCGCATTTGCTTAGCCGTCTTCATACCGCGTCCAAGGTAATCCATTGCTTTTTCAAATGCCACCGACTTCTCGCTGTCGAAAATTGCTTCAGAAAGCCTCTCCTGCGGCAGCTCTTGACCGATTTTTAATCCGAGCTTCATCACCGTCAGCATCTCGAGAGCGAAAGCAAACTCGCCGTCAATATAAACATTGGCGCGAGTCTTGTTGTTCTTCTGAATTTGCATATCGGTAATCTTAGGCATAGGATGATTATATCATATTGTAAACAAAAAGACAATGTAGATAAATGAAATTCCTCGCCAGTGGCTCGGAGTTGCGGGCACATCAATTTTGACTAATGTTCAACATTATCTTTTGCGTAGCAAAAATTTCACTTTGAGCGTCAGTTCAAAATTTCACCGTCAGCTGCTACGTAGCTGACGATAGTGCTCTACTGCCTCGCGGTACTTTGCGGCGAGTTTGGAAATGTAAACCTGCCTTTCCGCAGGCGAGAGCTTCGCCAAATATTCTTGGTCGGCAAGGCGCATGATAGGATTACTCACCAGCTCGTCGCTGTCGAGGATTGCCGCAACCTTGGAGTAAAATTCCTCTTCCTCACAAAAGCCGTCGTAATCGTATATTTGACGCTGAAGCTTTCTCCTTTGCTCCTCGCCTACCTTTGCGGTATTGAGCCCCAACGTCGCCGCGACTTGCTTTTCCGTCTGTATATTCTGCTTGGCTTGTTCCCAAAAGCCGTTTTTCATGCGCTCTTTGGCGCGCTTCGCGTATTCTTTGAAAGTAGACATTTGTTCCTCCGAGACAATTTGCAAAATATGTCGAATAATCTCCGTAAAATACAAACTGCCTACCGTATTCGGTAAGCAGTCTTGTCTGTCGTACTTCAAAAATCTTTTGTAAAAAAGCAATTACATACGGCTGCGTTTGCGAGCAGCTTCTGCCTTCTTCTTGCGTCTTACGCTGGGCTTTTCGTATTGCTCCTTTTTGCGAAGATCTCCAATGATACCGTCGCGAGCGCAACGTCTTTTGAAACGGCGCAGAGCGCTGTCCAACGTTTCGGTTTCGCCAACCTTGATTGTTGCCATTCCTTTTTCGCCTCCTTTCGGTATCACCGCTTTACTAATGCTTGTTAATTATCTCATAGCTCACAAGAATTGTCAATTATTTGCACAAAACTCCGACCAAATTTTTTGCCAAAGTCTCACTTTATTTTTGCCGCAACAGACCTTACTTAATCAAAGTCAGCTGATTTGCTACCGATTGCAAATCCATTTCCTGTTTACCGTCAAGCGGCCACAAATTCAAGCCGTCGCCAACTTTTCTCGGGACGATATGGAAATGCAGGTGGAATACCGATTGTTGCGCCGACGCTCCACTGGCGTTCAGTATATTCACGCCGTCAAAGCCGCAGTCGTCGACGTAGTGTTTGGCAATTTTTTGCACTGCCTCTATCACAGCGTCGAGATAGTCCCTGTCGCAGTCGAGAACGTTGGTGCAATGCTTCTTGGGTATCACTAGGGTGTGTCCTACCGCGTCGCACGCAATGTCGAGGAAGGCATACACCTTGTTGTCCTCGTAGATTTTGTAGCTGGGTATTTCGCCCTTAATTATCTTACAGAATATGCAATCGTTCATAATACTTCTCCTTTACTTCCATCTAAGTATGGTTCCAAAATTTTGACGCGTACGATTTCGCCGACTTTGCAGTTGCCTGTAAAGTATACGCGAAGATAATTTTTCGTGTAGCCTTCGTAGTAGCCGTTGCGTTTGCGCTCGCAAAGCACTTCTTCAACTTTGCCAACACTACTCAATGCAAAATCCTTTTTCAATTTTTGTTTCAGTTCGCCCAACACTGCCGCGCGAGCTTGCTTTGTCGTTACGTCAACGTCCTGCCAAGAATACGCCGCCGTACCTTCGCGCGGGGAATAGGGAAAGACGTGAATATCGGCAAATTCCACTTTCTCAATAAACTGTCGCGTATCGTCAAACTCTTCGTCCGTTTCGCCGCAAAAGCCCACTATTACGTCGGTGGTTATTGCCGCCGTCGGGAAATACTTGCGAATGAGCTGTACTGCATTATAGTACTCAGCCGAGGTGTATTTGCGATTCATGCGCTTCAAGACACTGTCGCAACCCGACTGCATAGACAGGTGAAAATGCGGACAGAAATTGATTTCCGAAAGGCTCATAAGAAGCTCGTCGGTAACTACGCGCGCTTCGAGACTGCCGAGACGTATTCTCGTGTCGATACCTTTCAATGCGGCAAACAACTCGGGCAAACTCTCGTCTGTGTCGCGTCCAAACTGCGATATATCTATTCCGATAAGCACAGCTTCTGCGCTAGTTATGCCCTTTAACTCCTCTACTATGTCACTTATGCGCCTACTACGCGAACGTCCGCGCAAGTACGGCACAATGCAGTAGCTACAAAAGTTGTTGCAACCGTCTTGAATTTTGACGAATGCGCGAGTGCGTTCCTGCGAGGCAAACAGATTGGCATCGCTGTATATTGACGGTAGCTGTTCAACGTCTACTCCTGCGCGCTCTATTTCACTGACAATGGCTACCTTGTTGGCGACGCCCTTAACGAAGGAAACGTTGGCAACGTCCTTAAACTGTTCGGCGTTTTTTTGCGCGGCGCAACCCACCACTACCACACGGCAATTCGGATTCAACTTTCTTGCGCGGGCAATTAGTTGGCGGGATTTTTTCTCCGCCTCGCCTGTCACAGCACAGGTATTCAATACGAACACGTCGGCAGGCTTCAAGCCGTGCGACGCCTCATGCCCCGCCGCTTGCAACGCGGCAATGATTTGTCCGCTCTCGTATAGGTTGGTCTTGCAACCAAGTGTAAATACTGAAACTTTCATACTATTAGTATTTCTCTTTACATTAAAGGAGGGTGTTGTGTTACAAAACAATCTGCAATGAGCGTCCTGTGCGCTCATTTGTGCGCGACGTGAAGCCGTTTTGTGCACAATACCCGAGCCCTCTATCTTGCTTGTAACAACAACGCTCGCCACTCGCCTTTCTCGCGTGTACTCAACACTTCAAAGCTGTCGCGGTAGGCTTGTAGCACCTCGTCCAACTTAATATCGAGTATTCCTGAGAGCACCAATAGCGTTCCGCGCTTGACGACCTTCGTTATTTCCTCTCGCAACAGCTGTAAAATATCTGCGGTGAGGTTGGCGAATACGACGTCAAACTTGTCGGTCGTTTTCTCCGTCAGGCTACCTGTTTTGATGGAACATTTTTTTGCCAATCCGTTGATTTCTGCGTTGTGCTTGGCGATTGCCGTAGCCTGCGGGTCTATATCTACAAGTTCAGCGCGCTCGGCTCCGAGGAGCAGCGAACAAAGCCCCAGAATACCGCTGCCACAGCCAACGTCCAATACGGTTTTGCCTGTAAGCTTCAATTCTTCGGCAATTTCAAGGCACAATGCCGTCGTCTCGTGCTGTCCTGTGCCGAACGCGATGCCTGTGTCAATCAAAAACACCGTTTTGTCTGTCTCTACGCTCTGCCACTCGGGGCAAATAACGAGCTTCGCCGTCTCAATTGGACGAAAAGTCTCCTTCCACTTGTCCACCCATGCGTTGCCGTCCACGGTATTTACGACGACCTTCAAACTGCCCGCGTCCGTCAATCCGTCTAGACTTTGGCGTAAAAAATCGAGAACACGCTGGGTGTCCTCTTGCTCGCAATAACCCTTTACTACCACCTCGGACTCGTAAACCGCTTCTGCCGTGTCGTCCTTGTAGTCCCAAGACGCGTTGTCGTAAAGGTCTTTTTTGTCGTAAATACTCACGCCGTCCATACACACTTCTTGCAGGAAATAAGCGATTAGTTCTGCCATCTCCGAAGTGGTATATACGGATATTTCACTGTAATCCATAGCTACCCTATTTAATAAGAATGTCAATTAGGCGTTTGGCGTTCTCCCACTCGCGCTTATTCACTTCGTACAGATCTCTGCCTTTGTCGGTGATGGTATAGTACTTGCGCGTGGCACCGACATTCTCGCCCCAATAGCCCTTGATGCACTCCATATCCTCCAATCGGTGATATGCAGAGTACAGACTTTGCTCGTTGGGCACGTATAGATTATTCGTCTTAGCCGTGATGAAGCGACGGATCTCATTGCCGTACTTGGTTCCGCCCATCAACGCGCACAAAACGAAGGTATCTATATGTCCTCTTAATAGGTCGCTTGATATTACTTTCATCTTTTGCTCTCCATACTATGTCTGTAATATAGAGTAGCACTACGACGGCGATTTGTAAAGCAAGAAAAAGGCATTTTTTAAAAAATAATTTGCCGACTTTTTTTTCGCAAATATGAAACACTATGAAACATTTTTTGAGCATATAACATAATTCAATTAATGCTCATTTGCGTCCACAAAAGGGAATTTTGGGAAGAATTTTAGTGCAAAAATGGACTGAAATGCGATAATTTCAGTCCATTTGAAGTTTTTTCCGATTTTAACTCGTTGAATGATAGGCTTCGTTATTTGTTTTTCTCCAGAATCGCCGTCTGCTCTTCCACAGCGAGGTTCAATTTGGTAGTACAGCCCACCTTTTCCTGCCGCTTAAAACGCATGACAGCGTCTTCTGTCGGCAAAAACACGAAATCGTTATTGAATGAAAGAGTGTAGAACTGCCCCGCCTTGTAGTGAATCTCGCGGTCGGCAAAGGTCGCCGTAATTCCGCTCTTGTTGTGGACGATATGCGCGTCGCCCATATCTACGTATTCTTTGCCAACGAGCTGTTCTGCACGGAAAAATCCGTCGAATGAGTAGGCATCGCCTTGCACCTCTTCGGCGACACATGCTCTCTGCCACTCGTACCAATCCACCACTTTGTCAAAACGTCCGCCTTCCAACTGTCCCAGCTTATTCTGCGTGACAGCCGCGCCGCATTTACTGCAAGTGAGTGTATTGCCGTGCGCCGTCATAGCGAACTCCTCGCCGCACTCGGGGCACTTATACAATATATGCTCCAATCCTTCCACGAGGTCGGGCGTGACAATTTCAATGCCGTTAGCCAGTTGATAGGCGTAGTCGTCGTAGGTGAGGTTCTCGACGATTCTGCGGTGAATTTCCTGCGCGGTTATATCGCCTACCTCGTCGGCTGTCACCGCCACCTTAACCTCTGCCGTCACAGGTACGAAACGCTTTGTTTTGGTCCAACGCGGCTTGTGCAGATAGTCGCCGTGGAAACATACCGTCACAAGAGGCACTTTGAGCATTTTTATCAGCTTGGCTATTGCCGGCTTGATAATATTGGGCGTACCGACAACCGACAGCTTTGCCTCGGGGTAAATAACTACGGGGCGGTTCTTCGACAAAACGTACTTTATGTCGCGAATAAGGGAGGTATCTACCGTGAATTGCTTTTTGGGCAGTATTCCCATGTAATTGATAAGCTTCGGCCACTGCACCAGCTGTGTCACGGAAATGACAAAGCTTGCGCAAGTCGGGTACATCATCGTCATCACCGCTCCCACGTCGACGAAGTTGCAGTGATTGGCAACAAGTACATAAGGTGGCTTGATTTTTTTGAGCGAGCCGTCGTGAATCAGTTTAATCTGCTTGCGACAAAAGGGCTTGCCATAAAAATTGACGGCAGCGCCAACTAAAAATTTAGATGCGAGTTTCGGTTTTCTTTTCTCAGTCATTTTTATTCCTTAACAAATAAAATCTCCCACGGAAAAAGCGTGAGAGATGAGCAAAAATCTTATTACTTGGATTCGCCATTCAACCATTGGACGTCACCTGTCGATATCATACCATGCGCCTCAGCCCACTTTATTATGTACTCTATCGAGTCTCTTTCTTCGAGTAGTTTTTCGAGGGCTTCTTGATCGTACTTTGCCTGTTGAATTCTTTCGTTTAACGCTTCTGCTCTTGCGTTTAGCGACGACATCTGCGTCAACAGTATCAACAGCATGCAGACGAGTATCAGTAGTACCAATATCGCCGTCACGAACAGTATCGAGGTTGTTTTTCTGTAAAATATCCGATCCATCAGATTTGTCCACCAGTTTTGTAGTGAACAAATTATACAGCAACGCCGACGCTTTGTCAAGCGTACTTTTGCAAGTAAAATAAGCGATTACAGCGCCTGCTGCAAGCGCTATGAACAAGTACAACCGACATTGCCCATTGTTGACGGAAAGGTTGGTCCTCCAAACAAGCCACAACGACACCACGCCCCAAAGGCAATCGAATATGGTTCCTGCGAGGCGACTGCGAAAGAGTCCCAGTCCGAAAATGTAGACTGCGGCTAGCAGAACGGCAAGCACCACGAACACCACGAATACGTAGAGCTGTTCTATACCTTCGCCAAGCATTAGCGGAAAAGTCCTTTTATGCCGCTTAAAGCGTGCGCGCGATAAGTAATGGAGCTGAGTCCTGCAACTTCGAGAACTACGACGCCCTGCTCTTTGTCAAGCTTGGTCACGTTCAGCCCATTGCCCTTGACGGTCAACGTGTTGTCGCTTAATTTGAATACCGCCTCTTTGTCGCTGATTGCCACCACCTGCTCTACGCCCTTGACGGTCAACGTTTTATTGTCAAAAATTAACGAATGAAGTTTTTCAGACATAAAAATCCCCTTGCAATAAACTATGCAAGGAGACTTTAAATTATTAGTATATCGCCTGCAAATTACTGTGTTTATTCGGCGCTTTGACCGAAAAGATCACTTTCGGAAAAGAACGTCAATGGCGTTTTATTGCCAATTAGATACAATCCGTCTGTATAGAAGGCGCGGGCAAAGTCTTTGTCTGATCTGTGGTCTACTCTCATTCTCTGACACAAAATCTCTCGCCATGTTTGCGTTTCGCTGTCAAATTGCAAAAGCAAGAATATATCGGGGGTGTAGGGGTGGCAGTAATCGGTAATTTGCAATCCGACGAGTTGATGCTCGGCGTCGATGAAATGCGCTTTGTAGTTCGTCGAGAAGTTACAGTAATCATTTTCGTAGATTGCCACGCTTTCCACGGCGCTATCGTTTTCCTTATACAGTTCTATTTTCAAAATGTCGGAAACTTCGCCATAGCCTATGCCAAGCAAATAGTCGCCAAATTTCAGCAAATTGATTGAGTAGCCGGGGATTGTGCCTGTATCCTTATAGGTAATGTTGTTGATATCGGTCAAATCGAATGCAAACACCGGGTCGGTGTTGCGGATTGACGTACAAACATAGACTCTATCACCGTTGAAACGCACCGCTTGCACCAATTCGCCGTTGGGCGCAAAATTCTCAACACTATTCACAATTTTCATTTCCGCCAGGTCTACACAGTGCAGGCTTGCATTTTGAAGAGAAGCGTCCAATGAAACGTTGGGGTGCGGAGCACCACTGTGGGTTACCGTATATTCGTATCGTGTGGTCTGAGTCACCGCGCGCAAAATTCCATCCTTTTCGTCCAAGCTGTAACGGTCGTTAACCATTCCGTCTAGCTTCACACAACCAACATTTTGAATCTCGTCGGAATACTCCAAACACACTATTTCCGAAAACCGACGGAAAAATGCAGGGCCATCTCCGGCGTAAGCCAAACTGCCCAAAGATATATCGTTTTGCACGAATTCGCCACGGTTGCGAATGATGAAAATATGCTCGGTAGATACCGCTACGTCATACGCATAGGACAGTACGGCTTGCTTGGAGGTAATCTCGAGGTTGCTTTCGTTTATCTTGGCGACTACCGTATAGGTACACTCCGAAAGGTATTCCGGACAGTAGATTTCATTCATTTTCAAATATGTGCGCTCAGCTAGGGATCCATATGATGGAATGAAAGTTTCAAGGTCGTTGAAATTGGGCTTTTGGCGTAAGAAGAATTTGGTAACGAGCAACAACTCACCGTTCACCTTGCGACTGGATAGATAGCTGCCTGCGACGTAGGTACGAGTTTTTTCATACATGTTTGACGGATCGGAAACATCCAAGGAAATAACGCACGTGTAGTAAACGCGATCCTCATTTTCGCAATTTGTTACAATCGTCAACGTTTTTGCATCTTCTGATAGATACATCTCCGTCGATGAGGTTGAGGTCGTGATGTACCACATTTGACTAAATCTCGCGCCCTCGTCCGGTTTGACGACAAACTCACCGACAAGGGCGGAATTCTCGCCACTGATGGAATAGGCGCTGATGTGTAAGTGATAGTTCCATTTGTCGTCGATGGTCACTTTGTTTGATGTGAGGTAGAATGCGTAGTTTTGACTACGTTTCAAAATGTCACCTTCGGTAACGCCAGCCACTTGATTTAGAGTTGATTCCACGTATCTGTCGTCTATGCTAGGCGAAGAGGAACTTCCGTCGGAGCTACCCGGCGCGCTACTTGATCCGCTGGAGTCGGGCACAACACTATCGCTGCGCTCCTCAAGCCAACCGTCGACGTTTGTGACGTCATCTACTGTTCCACGTTTTTCGTTGTAGGAGTTGATTTTTTGAATAAGTGGGAAGTATTCACTATCTTTGTAAGCGTCAATATTAAAAGAATTGCCATCGGGAACGGTCGCTAACACTATTCCGCACACTATTGCCAAGCAACATACGCACGCAACAATCGGCACCAACGATTGACGGCGAGCCGTTATTTTTTCGGCTTTTTTAGTTATATTTTCGGTGCGTTGTTCGTAGGATTTCATTCTATTCCTTCCTTTTTTAACAAAATTTTGAGGCTTTGTTTGGCGCGAGCCAGCAAATTGTACACTTGCTTGGTATTTTTGCGCATTATCGAGCAAATTTCTTGCGTGTCGAAGCCTTCGAGGTACGACAGCTGCAGTACGTCACGATATTCACGTGGCAACTGCTGCAAACATTTGTACAACAAGCGCTTTTCTTCACGTTTTTCAACGTTCGTTTCCACGTCGTTAAATACAAGGACGTTCTCGAGGTCACAAAGAGGCACAAATTTTTTGTGAAAACGAATGTAATCGATACATTTGTTGCGCGCGATTTTGTACAAATAGGTTTTGAAGCTTGCTCGAGGCGAAAAATGACGTTTTGTGGCGATGACGGCGGCAAATGTGTCCTCCATTATGTCCTCTGCCACGTCGGAGGAGGCAACAAAACAGTACGCGAAACGAACCAACCCATCGCTGTACATTTCGACAAGTTGATGTAACGCGTCAGTGTTGCCACCCACGTATTTCAGATACAATTCTGTGCTTACGTCCAATTTTTTTGCCTCTCTACCTATTTAACGAACAACT
>JAFLVL010000048.1 GCA_022508325.1 Clostridiales bacterium
TTACCTCAAATAATAGTTAGTTATTTGAAGGGAAAATGTAGATGAAAAACGGAAAATTGGTTAGGGCTCTATTATTCAAAAACAATGAGAATTGAGTCACAATTTATTTCTATAATTATATTTTTGTAGGACCTTCTTTTTGCGGTTTGTTGTTACTTCTGTATATATTTGAGTAGTTGATACGCTTGCGTGACCAAGTATTTCTTGGACGGAACGCAAGTCGGCACCGTTTGCAAGCAAATTTGTAGCAAAGGTGTGGCGCAGATAGTGGGGCGTGGAACGCGTGTTTAGCTGCGCTTTTTTTACATATTTTTTATATATATCTTCGACGCCGTGAATCGTAATAGGCTGACCGTAGCGATTAACGAAAAGGTAGTTGTTGCTTGATTGTGCTCGTTCCTTGACAAGGGCTTTAATTCGACTCCACGTAACAGAAGACGATATATAAATCAGTCTTTGCTTTCTGCCCTTTCCATGAATTAGAAGTGTTCTTTCGCTTGCAATAATATCATCAAGTGTAATTGCTACTGCTTCGCCGATTCTTATGCCGGTGCTGATAAGTAAATCAATTAATGCGGCATCTCGGACAAATTCTTTTTGTGCAAACTTTGAGAAGGAAGATATTTCAATGTCAAAACATTTCAGAATTTTATTGACATCCGCAACAGGAAGTGTTTTAGGCAATTTTTTTTCCTGTTTAAACTTGAATTTAAGTTTTTTAAACGGTGAGGATTCTATATAATCGTTGTTAAGAAGATAGTCATAAAAGTTTTTAAGCGTAATTATTTTTCTACGAATTGAGGTGTCTTTTAAATTCAAATTACCGCTTAGATGCGAAATAAAACTACATATATCGGGATGCAATATTTCGTGTTCATACGAAATAAATTGCCTAAGATCAATGCTATATGCGGCAAGTGTTTTTTGCGACAGATTTTTTGTTGCTTTCAAGTAGTTGATAAATTTAGATAAATAATCCATAAATCCTCCAAATTTTTATGTTTTGTTACTGAGATTATACCAAAGAGAAAGAATAAAGTATCGTAAAGTTGAAAGGATTATGTGTGACCGCTTGGTGCTTTGCGAACTGTATGAGCTAAAACTATTAAATTAGTAGCATAAATGTAGTATAATCAAAAGGTATTCAAAGGAGGAACAATTTGTAGCAGGCTTGCCGCTCGGACACATTTACGAAGTGAAGAATGCATTTGCAACTTTAAAACGGTCAAGGATTTCAGGTGGAGATCTAATACGGTGAGCTGTCTATTAGTGTAAACAAATAGCATTAGGTGGAGTTTTGATAAGTTGGTTGAGAAGTTTCGGACTGAGTTTTTTCTCGGATAAAATTGCCAAGGAATCCCAAAAAGCGCGAATATTTAACTTTTTTTTCTCGATTTGTTGTTGATGTTTGCGTTCATTTTCAGTGGACTTTTGGGTGGCGAGTATTCTACCCTTTTCGACGCATTACACAAAAGCGTCTGATTTCAGGTCTTTTGCGCAGTCCGCCATTGACGGATTGGATTTGACGGTTGAAAAGGGGGCTGTTTCGTCACGTAGTGTCGTAAATACTTTTCTCGACGCCTCCGCATCAACAATTTGCGGAAAAATGGCTATAATTTGCTGGTTGACACACGTCCGCTAGAGACGTTTGATGACTTTGAGGCATTTTGCGTATCGAACGACGGCAAAACTGAAATCGACTACGAGGATTACTTGGCGTTGTCGAAGGAAGAAAATGCGAATTACACTTTTGACATACGGTACACACCAAATGAACTGATATTGACCGACGAATTGATTGCGAAATATGAACAGTTTTTGGTAGCAAGCGACAGCGAAAGCATAAAAGAGCAATACGCCGAGCTTGTGAAAGCAAAGATTTGGTTACTCAAAGCGATTACGATGCAAGCGTATACGCGCTGTATTTACTGGCATATTATCCCGATATTACAAATTACATTGTGGCAGGCTTTGCGCCGTTGCTTCGAAATTATTATATAAATTATATCGGTAACGCTGGCGTTTGTGATTACCTGATAATATTTGGCGACGTTCTTGTAGGCTCCTTTCATACCGACAAAAATCTGGCAATCACATTCTACGGCTTGTACGGTAATTTGCCAGATGGCAAAGTGACGGTGGCGGACGACTTTATTACGAATACGTTCAAAGATACTTTATCGCTTTACGTTAGCGTGCAGATTGCCAATGTTTTCAGATGCACACCCATTATTGTAATTATGCCTTTGGTGCTTGCGTTGCTTGCTTGGTGCGCGATGAATGTAATAAAGTCGGGATGGGGCAGAAGTTATGCTACCTGCTTGAAGGTTGATGGCGCTTGCCTTACCGTTTCAGCGTTTATCACTGCGATGGCGCTATTTATTAGCGGATATTTTGTGTCAACCAACCTATTGAACGTTCTTCCGCTGATAATAGTTTCTTCCATTCTATTCGTACGAACAGTAATATTAATTATCTACGAATATTGTTACAACAAGAAAAATTCAGCAATACCCATTTCATCGAAAACTAAATAAGTTGCATAAATTGTCAAAATCACTACAAATCCATCGAAATAATTCGATGGATTTGTTTTTTTTGTTCGTCAAAATGCGACCTATATCTGCAAATTCGATGGTATTATTACTGTTGACAAAGAGTAAAATATATAATACAATAAATAAAAAGTTTCTAATCTTTGCAAATTCAGATATGTAGTTTATTTGCGCCTTGTTTAACTTTTTATTTGCAGCTATACACTTTTTCAATTAAGCACAATTACACCGAATAGCGTTAAAATAACACAGAACCGACTTCTTTTGCGAAAAGCAACATTTTTATTTCATTTGCGAATACCAATATTACACAATAAATATTTAGTACTGTGCCTTTTGTTGTAACACGGCATTAGCACAAAAAATCAAGCAAAAACTATGCACACAAACACAGTCGCCACGATGGCGAGGTGAGGAGGATATATGTCTATCAAATACGAGAGTCTGGACGAACTGGAAGAGCTGATGAGCAACATGACTGTTCCTGATTTGCGCAAATTGGCGCACGAATTCGACATAGTGCCGAAAAATCTCAAACGCGACGTTTTGATCAAAAAGATTAAGGGCGTTTACTTGGGAGAAATTCCGCGGGAAGAAAAGATCAAGCCGGGGCGTCCACGCAAAGGTGAAACAGCCAAAACGGTAGAGCAAGATGCACCGGAAATTGCGGCGGATGCGGCTCCTTCTGCCGACAATGTCGACCCTAGCTTAACACGCGAAGGCATATTGGAAATTATGTCTGACGGCTACGGCTTTATTCATACGTCCAACTACTCTCACACTCCCGGCAAGGATTACTACGTGTCGGCAAATATGATTACACGGATGAACTTGAAGTCCGGCGACAAGCTCAAGGTGTTGCTTCGTCAATACCCCGACAAAGTAGCACCAATGGCAATATTTGTGCAGGAAATAAACGACCAACCCTGCAACGAAATTCGTCGCACGCCCTTTGACCTGTTGGAAGCGTGCTTCCCCAAAGAGCGTATCAATATGAGAACGGACAAGTCGGACTATTCTCTGCGTGTGCTGGATCTCGTGGCGCCCATCGGCAAGGGGCAGCGCGGATTAATCGTCGCCCCGCCAAAGACAGGCAAAACCATTTTACTGAAAAAAATCGCTATGGCTATCAGGCGCAATCATCCCGAGATTCACTTGACTGTGCTTTTGATCGACGAACGCCCCGAAGAAGTCACCGACTTTAAGGAGAGCGTAGACTGCGAAGTGGTGTATTCCACTTTCGACCAACAACCGAGCAACCATTGCCGCATAGCCGAGCTTGTATTTGCCAACGCTAAACGTCGCGTAGAGCAGGGGCAAGACGTTATGATTCTAATGGACAGCATTACACGTCTGGGCAGAGCGTACAACCAAATTGCCGAGCAAACAGGACGCACGTTGACAGGCGGCTTGGATATCGCGGCATTGCAAGAACCTAAGAAAATGTTCGGCGCAGGCAGAAACGTGCGCGGTGGCGGCAGTCTCACAATTTTGGCAACCGCATTGATAGACACCGGTAGCAAGATGGACGACATCATCTATGAGGAGTTTAAGGGTACGGGAAATATGGAGATTCAGCTCGACCGTCGAATGAGCGAAAAGAGAATTTTTCCGGCAGTGGACCTCAACCGCAGTGGCACGCGTCGCGAAGATTTGCTCCTCACCCAAAGTCAGCTTGAGGGAATGTATCTCGTGCGCAGAATGCTTTCTCGCGAGGACTCGGTTCAGGCAACAGAGGATTTGTTGGAAGTGGTGATGACGACTGACAACAACGACGAAACAATAGATACGTTGAAGCGTCTGGTGCGCGCGGCAGAAGCGCGTCGGGCAATGAAAAAGTAGACCCCATATTAAAAAATTGCAACCCCATATCAAAAAAACTTATGAAAACAGTAGTTTTAGGAATGAGCGGCGGCGTAGACAGCGCAGTGTCGGCGTGGCTACTCAAACAACAAGGTTACAACGTAATAGCGCTGTTTATGCACAACTGGGAAGAAACCGACGGTGACAATTGCACCGCCGAGCAGGATTACGAGGACGTGAAGCGAGTGTCCGACAGGTTGGGCATACCGTACTACTCGGTAAATTTTGCAAAACAGTACCAAGAACGCGTTTTTTCCTACTTTTTGGAGGAGTACAAGCGCGGTCGCACCCCCAACCCCGACGTTTTGTGCAACAGAGAGATAAAATTCGGTCCTTTTTTGCAATATGCGAAGGCTTTGGGCGCTGATTTCATTGCCACAGGACATTATTGTGGCATCGCGCACGAGAACGGTAAACATTTTTTGCTAAAAGCTAAGGACCAGGACAAGGACCAGACGTATTTTCTCAATCAACTGTCACAGGAACAGCTTGCCGATGTAATTTTTCCACTTGCAGACGTCAAAAAGGGCGAAGTCAGAAAGATTGCCGATGAGCTAAATCTTGTCAACGCCAAAAAGAAGGACAGCACAGGTATTTGCTTCATAGGCGAACGTAATTTCCGCAAGTTTTTGCAAAATTACTTGCCGAGTCAGTCCGGCGAGATTGTGGACGTGGACGGCAATCACGTGGGCGAGCATATCGGACTTATGTATTATACGCTAGGTCAACGCCGCGGACTGGGACTGGGCGGCACGACGGACGGCTGTGGCAGGTGGTTTGTAGTAGATAAAGATATGGCAAATAATCGCCTTGTAGTCTCTCACGGTGACGAAAGCGTGCTAATGTCTAACGGACTTGTCGCAAGCTCCGTCAACTGGATTCCTGCCGCTCCCGCGGCAGACAAATTCCATTGCAATGCAAAATTCCGTTACAGACAGCCGGAGCAAGGCGTTACCGTGGAGATACTCGACGGCGGCAGCGTCAAGGTCACGTATGACGAGTCACAGCGCGCTGTCACCCCGGGGCAGTTCGTAGTATTTTACGACGAGACCAAGTGCCTAGGCGGCGGCATAATAGACGAGGTATACAAAGGCTGACTTATGAGTAAAAATAAGAAAAATTCCGACAAAAGTAAGAAGCGCGTGACGATTAAGACGGAAGTGGAGGCGACCGAAACTTCCGAACCGTCGGTCGTTGAGGCAAGCGAACTTACCGAAGAGCAAATCGAAGCAGAATTAGACGAGATTGTCGCTACTCCTAAGCGTGAGCGCATATGGGAAATCGACTTTGTGCGCGGACTGATGATTCTGTTCGTGGTGTGGGATCACTTCATGTGGGACGTCAACAGCATCGGCTCGAGCGTCTACAATAGCGGGCTGTTTAAGTGGTTGTACGAATTGTCTGAGAGCTACTATGACGGCGCTCTTCGCGGCGTTACTCACGACGTGTTCGTCACAATGTTTGTGTTGACGAGCGGCATTTCGTGCAGTTTTTCTCGCAGTAACGGCAAGCGTGCGCTGAAAATGATGGGCTTTGCCATTCTGCTTTCGGCAGTGACTTACGCCATTTCGTCGATAATTAACATTAAGCTGACGATATACTTCAATGTCATTCACGTAGTCGCTCTGTCTGTTGCACTATATGCGGCGATTGAATGGGTTTGGTCGCTTTGTAATAAGAACTGGCAAAAGAACATCTTTGGCGTGGTTATGTTTGCCATTACGATGACGGCATTGGTTCTGGGCAGCTGCGCGAAGTATATGCACGTGCATTGGACGAACTTGCTTTTTGGCGAGAGTGAGTGGCGTAGCGCAGTAATCAGAAAATTCAAATACGGCGGCGATTACCTCGCGTTCTTGCCCGATTTCGGTTGGTTTTTGGCTGGCGTGTTCCTCGGCAAGTGTGTTTATAAAGAGCGCAAATCCGTCTTTCCATCCGTTGACGCGCGTTACGTTTCGCCTGTCACTTTTTGCGGACGACATTCGCTGTGGGTGTACTTTATCAGTCAAATAGTGATGTTCGGATTTGTATATTTATTGCACGATATGTACCCAATATTATAGTTGGAAAAATTCGTTAAATTGCGCGATTTCGCGACATGGGGTAAGAAAACACGACTCGGGCATTCGGTTGAAAAAGGCTTCGACGCAAGGTCAGCGTCTGCAGATTATTTTCAACCGAACACCCTCGCCTGCATGCAAATTACTTTAGAAAATTGGTAAAAATCTTTGTGTTTATATGAAAAGCAAAAGCCTCCTATTGCGCGGGGCTTTTTCTTACTTGCAATGGTGTTGCGCTCTGTGATACAATAGAAATAATGACCGAACAAATGCGACAAAAAATTAATCAATTTTTATTGTTGATTGCCGAGGGGGACCAATCTGCCTTGGAAGAATTGTCGCGCCTTGTTTCGGGAAGGCTGTTGTCTATTGCGACGTCGATTCTTCGCGACAGAGGACTTGCTGAAGAGGTTGTACAAGACAGCTTTGTGCGTATCGTTTACAATGCAGGCTCGTATAAGCCCAACACAAACGGATACGCTTGGATTTGCAGAATTACGCAAAACCTTGCGCTTAATACATTGCGACGGGAAAGGCGTATTGCAACGGTCAACATCGATGATTGCTTTTCGCTTGCCGCTACCGACGATGTTTTCGAACAGTCTAGCGCCCACGTGATATTGAAACAAGCTATGAGCGAACTAACTCCGCTCGAACGGTGGATACTGTATCAGAAATACTTTATGGATTTGTCGGTGCGAGAGATTGCGCAAGCGGTTGGCAAATCCAAGTCGGCAGTACAGCGCGCCTTAGCCTCTGCCGAAGACAAAGTGCGAAAATTCATAAATTGCGGGACAAGTCCGCATAAATAAAGGTTGTAATAGTGATGAAGAAAAACGACGACAATATTCAAAAGTTATTTGACGACTACGCCGAAGACCTAAACGAGCGCAATGACCTCGCGGAAAAGGCTCGTCTGGCGTTAGTTGAACAGAATGCGAAGAAGGATAAGCAGCAACGCAAGCCAAAGATGTGGAACTGGCTTGCGCCCGTTTGCGCTGCCCTGATAATCGTCGTCGTAAGTGTATCAATTTGGTCGCCTTTCAATTCTAACGGTGGTGGCACATTCGGTCCAAGTGGATTGCCTAACCAAAGTGGACAGGGCAAGTACCCAAGCGTAAATATCAACTATTACGCATCATCAGACGTCAAAGGTAGAGGGATTACGCTATCCGACTGTGACGAAACTCTTAAAATCAGCAATTTGTTGCTAGACGACGAGTATACGGTCGTTTCCGAACATTACTACGCTTTTTATTTCGATGACGGCAATCTAGCCTATATTAAAGCGATATTAGGCGTGCGCAGTGAGGAAGGCTTTTGCGAGATTGTAATTATTGCCGAAGCTGACGGCGTGGTGCGTCAAGATTTAAGTGATTTTTACGACGATTATATTTACGGAAGAAACTATGCGACAATGCATACCGTGTTGGATGACAAGGGTGAGTACGTAACAAATGCGTATTTCAACGCGCGTAATTCGCATTTCTATGTTTCTGCAATGACAGGCGCAAACAGCACGCTTGCCGAAAAAATAATTTCAGAAATTTTGTAAAAAGCGGGACATAAACGTATTTCTGGGTGTTGTAATGGTGAAACACCCGGTTTGAAAGCATATTCATCGTCTCAGTCGCGACTGTACTTTCAAACAAATTTCTGGGAAGGAGATCAATTATGAAAAAAATCTTGTCAGTTCTATTGGTTTTGACGTTTTGTCTTGCGCTTTTTGCCGCGTGCGACGCAGGCTACGACGGTTGGTTCGGCAATTTCGCTTTTTCTCCGGAGATGGACAAAGACGACAACTATCAATTTGAAGAAATTATCGAAAATCCTTTCGTATCGGCGACGGATGAGCCAAATTCCTATTTTTCGTTGGATAGAAATACGGCATCCTATTCTCTAATGCGCCGTCAGATTGAAATGGGCTTAAAACTCAACAGCGGTTCTGTTCGCTTGGAAGAATATATCAATTATTTCAAGTACGATTACGCTCGTCCAACAGGCGACGATGCGCTGGCAATGTCGGGTAGTGTATTCGATTGTCCTTGGAACGCAGACCACAAACTGTTGACTATCGGCGTTGCGGCAGAAGAAGTGACCTTCGCCAACGCCAAGCCCAACAATATCGTGTTTTTGATTGATACCAGCGGCTCTATGGACTGGAATGACCGTCTGCCACTCATTCAGCAGTCGTTCACAATGTTACTCGATTATCTCGGTGACGAGGACGTGATTTCCATTGTAACGTACGCCGGCGACAGCCGTGTTGCTCTTGAGGGCGCGCGCGGTATAGAAAAGACGCGTATTGCCAACGTTTTGCAGGATTTGATGCCTGAAGGCTCTACCAACGGCTCAGGCGGTATTCAAAAGGCGTATGCCGTTGCGGAAAAGTACTTTATCAACGGCGGCAACAACCGTGTAATCCTTGCCACGGACGGCGACTTCAACGTAGGCATTTCTTCTAAGGACGGTCTGAACAGTCTGATTTCAAGTAAACGCGACAGTGGCATATATCTGTCGGTGCTGGGCGTAGGAATGTACAACACCAACGACGTCACTATGGAGACTCTTGCCCGCAACGGTAACGGAAATTACGCCTATCTCGACAGTGTATCAGAGGCGCGTAAGGTGCTTGTAGAGGAATTACAGGGAACGATAAACGTGGTGGCAAAAGACGCGAAAATCGGCGTCGAGTTTAATCCCGAAGTGGTGTCCAAATATCGCCTTATCGGTTACGACACGAAGTTGTTGACCCAAGAACAATTCGAAGACGCGGCGACCGACGCAGGCGAAATAGGTTCGGGACATACCGTCACAGCCGTTTACGAATTGGAACTGAAAGACGGCGCAACAGGCAAGATTGCCGATGCTGAAATCAGGTACAAAGTGCCCGACAACGATAGCGACGACACCAACGACGTGAGCAAAAGCATAACACACGAGTTCACGACTGACGACTATACGGGCGCGCCGAGTAACGACAGTCTGTTCATTAGCTGTGTGGTGGAGTACGGTCTGATTTTGCGTGAGTCTGATTACAGGGGCAACGCTTCATTCGATAGCCTTGTTTCACGGCTGAATTCAATTTCCGCGTATGTAGACGCCGATCAATTCAAGGCGGAGTTTGTGGAGATAGTCAAAAAAGCTCAAACGATTTATAGCGAAGAATAGTTTGACAACATTCCGCGCAAGTGTTAAAATAGTGTTGCTGGGGGTGCCGAGCAATCGGCTGAGAGAGTCCCTTTGAACTTGTCAAGTTAG
>JAFLVL010000049.1 GCA_022508325.1 Clostridiales bacterium
GTCTACGGTTATGATTAGCGTCATAACCTACACGTCGGTAATCGAGCGCGTCAAAGAAATCGGCGTTTTGCGCAGCATAGGCGCGCGCAAAAGAGACATTTACGGCATTTTCAACGCCGAGACTGCCATGATAGGAACGTTTGCGGGGCTGATAGGCGTAGTCGTTGCGCTTTTTGCCGGCGTAGTTGTCAACAAGATATTGTACAAAGCGTTCAAGGTGGCAAATATCGTATTTTTCACGCCGCAAATAATTTTGGTAATGCTTGCGCTGTCTATCGGACTTACGCTCTTTGCAGGACTGATTCCGTCAACTATTGCCGCAAGGAAAGACCCGGTAGTGTGTTTGCGCTCTAATTAGAAAAAATGCTTGCAAAATATTGAAAAGTAATATATAATTGATACTGCTCAAAATTTGGGCAAAACCTTGCTGCGGCGTGAGAGCCGCGGCCACTAAGACCACAAGGAGGTAAAAAATTATGAACAGCTATGAATTGTTGTACATTCTGAACAACGAATTGGCAGACGAGGCTAAAGAACAAGTCATCGAGAAGCTGAATGCAGTTGTTACAGCCAATGGCGGAACAATCGACAACGTTGACAAGTGGGGCACGAGACGTCTTGCTTATCCCATCAACTACAAGAACGAAGGCTACTACGTTCTCGTCAACTTCACCGCGCCTGCAACTCTTCCTGACGAATTGGAACGCGTTATGCGCATCACAGACAGCGTATACCGTTTCATGATTGTTAAGAAGTAGTACATAGGAGGGCTATTATGAACAGCGTAATATTGATTGGTAGATTAACTCAAGACCCACAGGCATCAACTCTCGATTCCGGTCACAGCTATTGCCGTTTCTCGATTGCAGTCAACCGTCGTTATTCTCGCAACGGTGAGAATCAAGCGGATTTTATCAATATCATCACCTGGGACGCATTGGCGCAGAACTGCGTCAAGTACCTTGTCAAGGGTAGCCAAGTAGCAGTACAAGGCAGCATTCAGACAGGCAGCTACGAACGCGACGGCGTAAGACGCCAAACGTTTGACGTTCGCGCAGACCAAGTAGAATTCCTTTCTCGAGCAACAGGCGCTAGCGCAACCAATGGCGCAGGCGAAGCAAAGCCCGCAAGAGACGCTGCAATTGACGAGTTGAAGGAAGTCGATGACGACGATATGCCTTTCTAATTTGAAAGCACATTCATCACGGTATGAGGTCTACGTGTGCCGAACCGCCTAGGTTACGTACGTCTGTGTACGCTCCCGTCGGTCGTCTCGTCGCCAGTTGCCCACCTACCGCGCGACTGCGCTTTCAAAAAAATTGTATAAAGGAGATTTAATAACAACAATGGAAAATAAAGATGTAAAGAGACCCGGCAGAGGTCAATCTCGCAGAAAGGTTTGCAACTTTTGCGTAGAAAAGTCCACCTACATTGACTACAAGGACGTAGCAAAGCTCCGCAAGTATCTTGCAGAAAGCGGCAAAATTCTTCCCCGTCGTATGACAGGCGTATGCGCCCGTCACCAGAGAGAGCTTGCAGTAGCAATTAAGCGTGCTCGTCAAATGGCACTTCTTCCTTACGTAGCAGACTAATCGCAAAAACAAAATCACGAATAAAAAAGACCTTGCAAGTCGCAAGGTCTTTTTTATTGAGTTTATAAGGAAAATGCAAATACCGTTATGCAAACGGCGACGGCAATGGCGATTAATATCGGTAACAACAGCGTTATCCATCCTATCGCGCGTTTGTTTAGGCAAAGCTGCTTGATGGAAAAGTTGAACGCAATAATGTAGAACGGTATCATTGCTACGGCGATAATTCCCGCGAGAATATATAAGGCGATTCTCCAACCGGATTCAATCGTCATACCCCAAATTGCCAAGGCTGCTGCGCCACCTACGAAAATCAGCAAAATTATGTCGTAATACAACGCGCGCCTTCCAAGCAACGTGCTGGTTTGTCGTTCTGCTTCGTTCTGTTTAATCGCATTATACTTTTCGCGCGCTTCGATCATTCTATCGAAGAAAAACAGTATCGATTCCACAGTGTGTTTATCCATATTCGTAACCTCCCGTCTTTTTTTGCCATAAAAGCTGCGTTTACGCCAGAGTTGCAAGCAGATAAGCACTTTTTCAGCTTATTTTATGATTCAATATCAGTTAACCACAGATATATGCTTTTGTCAATAGTTATTTTTAGTAAAGGCGTTGAGCAAGTAGAGCCTTTTTGCGTATTGCGCGTAAATATTGACATTTTTTTGCGTTTAATATAATATTAAGGCAAGAAAAAGTACTTAATATAAGTAATAATAAGTAACGTATCCAACCCCAAGAAGGCAAGCGCAGCGTTTCACCGCAAAAGCTTGCATATTCTTGCCTCGCGTGGCAAAAAGGAGGTTAATATGGTAAAAATAAGAAAACGTATAATTACAATCGTGGCGATACTGATAATAGTAGCATTGGCGTTCGCGACTTTTTCAGCATGTTCAACGGACTTTTGGAACGGACTTTTGCCAAATACGCCCAGTGACGGCGACAAGGACAAGGACGACGGCACCGTAGACGATGGCAATAAAGACGACGACGATAAAAAAGACGATGATGACGACGGCAAAGATAATGACGGCAAAGACGACGATGACAACAAGGACGATGACGAAGAGGAATTGCCCTTCGAGACTACGCCTACCGACTGCTTTGAATTCACCTATCTAGAAGACACCAAGACCTACGAAATTAAGAGCTATATAGGTGGCGCTCCGTCCGACGACATCGTTATTCCCACGGTTTACGAAGGTAAGCCCGTCACCAGCATTGGAAGAAACGCCTTTCAAGCAATGGGCGCAATCACGAGCTTGTATATTCCCAGAGGCATAGAGCGCGTAGAAGAGCGAGCGTTTATCTCTTGTCGCGGTTTGGAGACGGTCTATATTTCCGGAACGGTCAAACGAATCGGCTCGGAGGCATTTTACAACTGCGCCGCGCTAAAAAGCGTCACCCTTTGTGAGGGAATTGAGGTGATTGACTATTTCGCATTCAGAAACTGCGCGAGTCTCGTCAGCATTGAGATACCCGGCACGGTTCAGTCGGTTGAATATTATATGTTCAACGGCTGTACTAGCTTGACAAGCGTAACCATTGGCGAAGGTGTAACGGAGATTGATGAAGAGGCGTTTGGAGACTGCGTCAGCTTGAAGAATGTGACCATTCCCGGCAGCGTCAAGACTATTGGCAAGGCGGCGTTTAGAGCATGTACGAGCTTGACCGGCGTTGAATTGCCCGAGGGCGTAGAAAGCATTGGTCAATACGCTTTCCGAAATTGTTACAATCTGATGAGCGTATCTATTCCCGGCACGCTCAGAGAGACGGGGTTTGCTCCATTCAGTGATTGTCGCAAAATAGTCCACGTTCGCAATCTTTCCGACGTCGACGTGTTCGCGGGGGGCCCCGTACCGCCCGACAGAGAGATCTTGACGGATTACGACAGCGAGTTTGTCAATACTATCGCCACAGACGACGACGGCGTAACCACTTACGAGGTAGGCGACAGGCTGTATCTGTTGCAATACGTGGGCGACGAGGAAAAATTGGACTTGACCGACTACGCAGACGTTACCGACGTTTTCCCTTATGCGTTTTACAATTGCGCAGACGTGATTAGCGTGAAGCTGCCTGACGGTATCACAAGTATCGGCGACAGCGCGTTCAATCATTGCATCTATTTGGAAAGCGTAGAATTACCCGAGAAGCTTACGAGCTTGGGTGAGAGCGTATTCTATCGGTGCGCGAGCTTGCTAAATATCGACGTGCCGAGCGGCGTTACGACCATTGGCGACAAAGTTTTCGAGTCTTGTAGCAGATTGCAAAAAGTAACTCTTGGCGACGGAGTCACGAGTATCGGCGAATGGGCTTTCTACCGTTGCATAGCTTTGGAAGAAATCAATTGGCCGAGCAACCTTGCTGCGATTGGCAAATATGCGTTTGACTACTGCGAGAGTTTAGAGAGCATAGAGTTGCCCGACGGTTTATTGAGTATTGGCGACTCGGCATTTGCCGATTGCAAGAAGCTAGTCAGCGTCGTCATTGGTAGGGGATTAGAAAGCGTCGGGACCAAGGTTTTTGAGAATTGCCCGATTGCCACCGCGACGATCCCAGCGACGGCAGTGGACGCCCTTGTAAAAGACAAATTGGAAACCGTCGTTATTGACGGCGGAACGGAGCTTGCCAAGAACGCATTCTACAAATGTAAAAATCTTGCGAGCGTGACGATTGTGGGCGTCGAGATTATTGGCGCAAGCGCGTTCTACCAGTGCGAAGCCTTGACCAACGTATCTATTGAAGGTTCGGCGTTTATAGGCTCAAATGCGTTTGAGTATTGTTACAGCCTCGTTGACGTTCAGCTGCCCGATGGACTTGTGAGCATAGGTAGCACAGTGTTTGGCAGTTGCAATAGCCTTGTCAGCTTGACAATTCCCAATAGCGTCCAAGAGATTGGCGCCTACGCTTTTAGAAATTGCTCGCTGTTGAATAGCGTCGTTTTGCCCGAGGGACTGACGCAAATAGCCAAAGACACTTTCCGCAACTGCGTTGCGCTGTCCGATGTTCAGTTGCCCGACACTGTCACGAGCATTGGCGAGCAAGCCTTTGCGTCTTGCATAAGACTACGCGAGTTGATTTTGCCCTCTAAGCTAGTTAAAATAGACAAAGAAGCGTTCTTAAACTGCATTGAACTATACAGTTTGGAAGTACCCTCTAGCGTTACCGATATGCCGACGAATATTATCGACGGCTGCCACAAACTAGTTCAACTGCGCAATCTGAGCGCCATCAAGCTAGAACCGCAAGTGCTTGACGGCGAGATTCTATTAAA
Source organism: Clostridiales bacterium (assembly GCA_022508325.1). Lineage (GTDB taxonomy): Bacteria > Bacillota > Clostridia > Christensenellales > CAG-314 > Fimimonas. The sequence goes on from JAFLVL010000049.1 coordinate 4,870, forward strand.
CGAAACGGACGAATTTGTCAACACCTTTGAACCGTACAGTAACGGTATGACGGTTTACAGAGTAGGCAACAAAGGATATTTGTTCAGTTACTTTGGCGACAATTCAAGGTTGCTTATTGCCGAGTATAATTATTTATTAAAAGCCCGAATCACCGACGTCTATCCTTATGCATTTTACCAGAACCTCACCCTGACCTCCGTTTCCTTGCCCGACGGCATCAAGACGGTTGGTGAGAAAGCTTTTTACGGCTGTACGCGTCTCACTTCTTTCGCTTTGCCTACTGCTCAATTGGATAGCGTGGGCGAAGGCGCTTTCGGCGCTTGCTCGCTGACTTATGTGGAAATTTCCCTCGATGCTTTGTCGAGTATTCCCAAGTCAGGACTGAAAGAGGTTGTCATCACCGGCGGCAGCGAAATTCCCGACAACGCCTTCAAGGATTGCTCGGAATTGACTTCCGTCACAATTCCCGTGAGCGTCAAGTATATCGGAGAAAACGCCTTCGGAAATTGCAAGTCGCTGTCGGAAATTCACTACGAAGGCACCTTTGACCAATGGATAAATGGAGTGCAAAGAAGCCCCTATTGGAAGCAAGGCGCGTCAAGTGACATAACCTTATATTTGGCTGGCGGACAGACCGTAAAGGCGTAGCGGCTCGCTTATTCGGTTGAAAAAAGGCTTCACTTCGTCCTCGAAGTGCACTCGTCCTTGTTGCAGAAAATTTTCAACCGAACACTCTCGCCTGCATAAGATTATGGTTTTCATAGGGTTTAAGATAATATTGAATATCCAGTCTATACTAAGGAACTGAAAATTTAGGAAAAAATATGGATGTAAAACAATTGCTTCGCGATATGGGATTTCGGTTCAACAAGCAGTTTGGGCAGAACTTCCTCACCGACGAGAATTTACTGAATAATATTTGTAGCGACGCAGAGGTTAGCGGAGGCACGGTGCTGGAAATAGGCGCCGGCGCAGGCACTTTAACACGCGTACTCAGCAAAAACGCCGACAAAGTAGTAGCGTTTGAGATTGACAGAAATCTTGAAAAGGTACTAGCCGTTACGCTTGCCGACTGTCAAAACGTCAAGCTTGTCATAGGCGACGTTATGAAATACAAAATGCCCGACATAGAGGCATTGTGCGGCGGCAGTTATCGAGTTGTCGCCAACATTCCGTATTATCTGACTTCACCGCTCATAATGCGGTTTGTAGAAGAGGCGAACAACGTAACTTCACTGACGCTCACCGTACAGAAAGAGGTCGCCGAACGCCTTGCCGCCAGTCCCGCCAATAAGGACTACGGAGCGATAACAGTCGGTGTGCAGGCTGTTGCAGACGTGGAAATTAAGAGAATACTTCCGCGAGAGCTGTTCTATCCGCAACCCAACGTAGACAGCGCGGTGGTGCATATCGCATTCAATCGCAACAAATTCGACATGTCAAATGCGGCTCTCTTCCGCAAGACCGTGCGCGTGTCCTTCGCTATGCGTAGAAAGACTCTTGTCAACAACCTCGCCGTCGGTTTTAATATTACCAAGCAACAGGCAGAGCAAATTCTTGTTGCGTGCGACCTACCCCTCACCTGTCGTGGCGAAGAATTGAGCGTTCCCCAATTCGTTCAGCTTTACAAAATTATTGAAAATGCAAAAATTTGACCCAAAACTTAAATACGCGCTTGCGGTGTCGGGCGGCGTGGATTCTATGGTTATGTTGCATAAGTTTGCAACAATTTTGCCACGCCAGAATTTCTTCGTCGTAACCGTCAATCACGGTATACGTTTAGAGGCGGCAGCCGACTGTCAATTTGTCGCAGATTATTGCAAAGAATTAGGCGTAGAGTGCCGAGTAGTCAGCGTGGACGTGCCGACGTACTGCCAAGAGCATAAGGTGTCGATTGAGACAGGCGCGCGTATTTTGCGTTACGAGGTGTTTGACGGATTGGAATGCGAATACGTCTGCCTTGCGCATAACGCTGACGACAACGCCGAGACAGTGCTTATGCACATTTTGCGCGGAAGCGGTGCAAAGGGTGCAAGCGGTATTCGCGAAATAAACGGCAAGTATCTTCGTCCTCTTCTCGACCTCATGAGAGATGAGATTGAGCAGTACGCGAAGGAGTACGGCGTGCCGTACGTCACCGACACTACAAACGCCGATATCAAGTACACGCGCAATTACATTCGTCACAAGGTGATGCCATTGCTTGAAGAGTTTAATCCGTCCGCCAAGCAAAATATTTTAGAATTTGCAAACAGTATTGCGCAGGACGACTGTTACCTAGACGTATTGGCAGATATATCTACCGTGCAGTTTGGGCAAGACAGCGCGAGAATTCCTGTCGAATTGTTAGCGCGTCCAATTCCACTATCTTACAGAGTGCTTAGCAAGGTATTCAATCGTTTGGGAGTGTATCACGACATTGAGAAGACGCATTACCATGCAATCTTGCGCCTAAGCGACAAAGATGGCGGCAAAAGTGTTAATTTGCCCCACGGTTTAGTTGCGACAAACGACTACGACTGCGTGACGATTTGGCGTAACGAGAAAAAGGCGACGGATGACTTTGAAATTCCCTTCGCCATGGGCAAAACCGAGATGCCGCTTGGTGTAGTAGAGGTATCTAGCGAGCCGATTGACGGTGCGTTGCGTTTTGACGTCAACAAATTGCCCGAAAACTGCGTCTTTCGCACAAAACGGCAGGGTGATACATTCACAAAGTTCAGCGGTGGTACGAAATCGCTCAAAAAATACCTTATAGATAAGAAAATTCCCAAACGTCAGCGCGACAGCCTTTTGCTATTGGCTTGTGGCAGCGAAATTCTTATCGTATGCGGCGTAGAAATCTCCGACAGCGTAAAAGTCGATGACGGCGGGGCGACGTATTATATCAAAATAGGGTAGTGCCAAACTCAAAAGCTTCTCTTGGTCGGGGAAGCTTTTTTATTCGAACATTTATGAAACACACTGCATATAATAGAAGCAACGCAAAAGGAGCTTTTGGTTGTTTCGTTACAGTGATTTATTAGACGAAATGCAGAAATTTTGCCATTACGGCGTAGAGACGGGAATAGTCGGCGAGAGCGAGATGAAACAGCAGATACCCTACGTCTTTGTCGGCAAGAAAAACGGCAACTACATGATTGTGCAAGGCGCAATGCACGCTAGGGAGCACCTTACGGCGTTACTTATTGTGTGCCTTGCCAAGCATCTAATCAAAAACAGCCATTTGGCGTTGGACGGCGGCATATATTTCGTGCCAATGACCAACCCCGACGGTGTGCGGCTCTGTCAAGAGGGCGTAGGCTGGGTGCGCGATAAGCAGAGAAAAAGCAACCTTCTGACCATCAACGGCGGTACGAATTTTACCTTGTGGAAAGCCAACGCCGACGGCGTGGACGTGAACGTGAACTTTGACGCGCATTGGGGTGAGGGTACGCAAAACGGTTATTTCAAGTCGGCGCAGAATTACGTTGGCAAAGCTCCCTTTTCCGCCGCCGAAAGCCGAGCGTTAGCGGAATTCACCGAGCGTATAAAGCCGATAGTTACGCTGTCCTACCACTTAAAGGGCGAAGAAATTTATTGGGAGTTCGGACAAACATCTCATAGACGTTTTCGCGACAAGCGTTATGCCGAGATGATAGCGCGCTACACAGGTTACAAGTTGGTGGAGCTAAAGGGTAGCGTCGGCGGCTACAAAGACTGGTGTGTAGAGAAATTGAGAATACCCGCCTACACCATAGAGGTGGGCAACGACAGCTTCGAGCATCCCTTCCCTTACGAGCAGTTGAAACTGCTTGTGGAGCAAAACCTCGATTTGCCGCGCAGACTTCTCAACACGATTGTACGCGATAGGCGCGGTATAGAGAGCGTCGGCTTGGACCTAAACGATGTGTTTAAGTAGAGCCTCGGGTGTTCGTCTGGGGACTTAGGTGCTATCGCAATGCGCCCCAGCCGAACACCCTCGGCT